>CAZDLQ010000088.1:0-4936 GCA_964506315.1 uncultured Oscillospiraceae bacterium | reverse complement strand
TTACGTTCTCCTCTCAAAACAAAGAATTGACTCTTACAAAGGCTTTGAGGAAATTCTCAGCGCAAAAGAAAGCGGCGCAAACGTTGAGGGCGTTGTTTTCGAGGTTGTTAACGGCGGCGTTCTCGCAAACGCTAAGGGAACAAGAGTATTTATCCCTGCAAGCCAAACAGGTATTGCTAAGGACGGAGATTTAAGCTCACTTCTTAAGCAAAAGGTAACCTTCAAAATTCTCGAAACCGAGGATAAGAGAGGAAGACGCCACATTGTAGGCTCTATCAAGGCTATTTTAAATGCCGAGAGAAAAGAAAAGGCTGCAAAGCTTCTTGAGAGCATTGAGGTTGGCAAGACCTATACAGGTACTGTTAAGTCACTCACAAGCTACGGCGCATTTGTTGACATCGGCGGCGTTGACGGTATGGTTCACATTTCCGAGCTTTCTTGGAAGAGAATCAAGAATCCCGCTGAGGTTGTTTCAGTTGGTGACGTTGTTGAGGTTTACGTTAAGGAATTTGACGCTGAGAAGGGCAAAATCTCTCTTGGCTATAAGAGAACCGAGGACAATCCTTGGGAAATTCTTAAGAACACCTATAACGTTGACGACGTAATCAAGGGTAAGGTTGTTTCACTTCCCGCATTCGGCGCATTTGTAAGCGTTATCGATGGTATTGACGGCCTTGTTCACATTTCTCAAATTGCTAACAAGCGCATCAATAAGCCCTCCGACGTTCTCAACGTAGGTGATGAGGTTGAGGCAAAGATTATCGCTATCGATTATGATGCTAAGCGTGTAAGCCTTTCCATCCGCGCTCTTATCGAGGAAACCGAAGAGGCTGAGCAGGCTCAAATCGTTGAGGAATACGAGGCAGCTGAGGCTGAAGCTCCTGCTGAGGCAGCTGTAGAGGCTCCCGCTGAGGAAACCGCTGAATAATTTAAACTTGTAAAATAAAAATCTCCTGTGGTAATCCGCGGGAGATTTTTGTTTTGTTCTTTTTTGTCGAAATTTGTTGCGAATTTTTGGCAAGTATATTATACTACTATTAAAGGAGTGACAAAATTGAAGCAATTTATTGAAAGAATAAAAGAGAAAAAACCGCTTGATTTCTTTATGCTCGTTTTTCCAATATCGGTTTTTTATTTTGAAACGGTATTTTGCTTTGCAACAGCAGGGCAGTACTTCAAAATGGGCCTTTTGTATACCTTGCTTTTTAGTTTTTCGGCAGGCTTTATCGGTTACTTAATTTCCACCATTTTTAAAAATAAAACGGTTAATACTTGGGTAACCTGTGTTACACTCGCGCTTACTGCAGTATTTTTCCTTGTTGAGTATTTTACATATAGATATTTCAATATTTTTTACGATGTAAATACCATTCTCGGCGGCGCAAAGGATGCTGCTTCAGGCTTCTCGGACATAATCTTTCAGCTGATTTTTTCCTTTGAAGGCTTGCTTGTAATTTTCCTTTTCTTTTTACCCACAATCTTGTATGCAATTTTCGGTAGAAAATACGTTCCTGCACTTTGCGCAGGAATGGCAAAAAGAATTACCGCGGCAATCTTTGTCGTTTTGTTCTATGCGCTTAGCATTTTGACTATCTCATTTAATAGTGTGTATAGAGCGGCCTATAAAAGCGAATATAACTTTCAGTCGGCAGTAAGTTATTATGGCCTTATAACAGGAGTTAGACTGGATCTTCAAAATTACTTTTTCGGTGATGTCGATTCCTTTGAAAACGTTGAAACCCTTGCACCTATGGGTAACTCAACAAACACGTCTTCAAGCCTTTCCTCAAACGAGGACGAAACTGTTAAAGATTACGGCTATAATATGCTCGAGCTTGACCTGTCGGGCGGAAGCACTTCGAGCATAAAGGAGCTTGACTCTTACGTAAGCTCGCTTACGCCAAGTAAGAAAAATGAATATACCGGCCTATTTAAAGGTAAGAATTTGATAATGATTACTGCCGAGGCCTTTACCGCAGAGGTTATTGACCCGGAGTTGACACCTACGCTTTATAGACTTGCAACAAAAGGTATTAACTTTACCGATTACTATCAGCCGGCGAGCTCGGGTACAACGGGCGGCGAATATCAAAACATCTTTGGTATGATGCCCACCGCGGGCGGTATGTCCTTTAAAAATACCGCTGACAACCTAAACTACTTTACAATAGGCAGTCAGCTTGACAGACTCGGCTATTATGGTATGGCTTACCATAATAACTCGTATACATATTATAGCCGCCATAAAACTCATGTTAACCTTGGTTATTCTAACGGATTTATGGGCTATGGAAACGGTATGGAGGAGTATGTTAAAAACAGTTGGCCTCAAAGTGACCTTCAAATGATTGAAGGCACCCTGCCTACCTACATTGATAAGCAGCCGTTTAATATTTATTATATGTCGGTTAGCGGACACAGCGGCTACAACCGTCTTGGAAACGCAATGAGTTCAAAGAATTACAGTCGTGTAGCGCATTTAGATTGCTCGGAAGAATTAAAGTGCTATTATGCCGCAAATTTAGAGCTTGAGGATGCGCTTACGTATCTTGTTGCACAGTTAGAAGCAAAGGGTATCGCAGACGATACCGTAATTTGTATCTCAAGCGATCACTTCCCGTATGGACTTGACCAAAAGGGCTCGCTTGGAAATATGCCTTACTTGTCCGAGCTTTACGGATATAACGTCACAAACCTTTTTCAGCGAGACCATTCGAGACTGATTATTTGGAGCGGATGCCTTGAGGATAAAGAGCCGATAATTGTTTCCGAGCCGACCTTTAGCCTTGATATTCTCCCAACCCTCTCCAATTTGTTTGGAACCGAGTATGATTCAAGACTTTTCGTGGGTAGAGACGTGTTCTCAGATACACCCGCACTTGTATTTAATATGAACTACGATTTCAAAACCGAGCTCGGAACCTACTATGCTTCAAAAAATGAATTTGTGCCTAAAGACGATTCCGCTGAGATTCCCGAAGACTATGTAAAAACCATAAAATCTACCATTCGCAATAAGATAAGATTTTGCTCAGGCGTCTTAAATAACGACTATTTCGCTGCACACTTTTCAAATAAAGACTAACAAAAAATCCCTTTGATTTTTAAAATCAAAGGGATTTTGTCTTATTTGTCTTGGGGATGCTCGTCAAGAATGTCCTTTATAACTTGGGTGAGCTGTGTGCTTGAAATGCCATCGGTATGCGGCAAATAAACAATCTCAACACCAAGCGGTGCAAACTGCTCTTCAAATCGTGCCCAGGTTTCAGTGCCTTGCCAGTCCGAGCCGACAAACATTTTATTAAACTTGTGCCTGTGCCAAGCCGCCACCTTGTCCTTGTCGGGCTGGGGGACAACCTTGTCAACGTAACGGATTGCCGAAACAATCTCTATTCTCTCGGCATAGGGAATAACGGGTGTCTTGCCCTTGTCGTGCTGCACAAGCTCGTCGGTGCTAACGCCAACAATTAAATAATCGCATTGCTCTTTTGCACGACGCAAAACGTTAAGATGCCCAATATGAAACATATCATAAACGCCGGTTGTATATCCAATAACCATTTCTTTCACCTTTTTGTAAAAAATAGGGAAAACGCTAATTCTTTTAGATTATACCTCTTTTGCTCCGCCTTGTCAACCTTGCGGCTTTTAGTTACAAAACCTTATTTTGATTTACCTTTTGTAAGCCTGTTGAAAAATCTAAAGGTCATAGGCCAAACCGTGCCTGCAAATGCAGTGAGTAGGAAATAACGCACGCCGTCGGCAATATAAATGTCACCTATAAGATTTTGAAGCGGTGTTTTGAGAAAGCTTTTAATAAGAATTATAGGAATAAGTCCTAAAACAACCTTTAATATTTGCACCCACCAAACCGCTTTGGTTTCAAAATGAGCGAAACGCTCGTCAACCTCAAAACTAAGCCATAAAGCCGCAAAACATCCAAGCATTTTATAGGCATTTTTAAGTCCGCTGTAGTAATTTTGCATATCAAGGTCGGAAGGGAAATGGTAGAATAAAACGAAAAGTAAATATGCAATATTAAGAGCAATCATTGAGGCAAAAAGAATTCTTATGCCTTTTTTAGAGTGTGTAAGGCTTTGAATAATCGGATAAATTCCGAATATAAGCACAAGCGCAACTACAACCGAAACAATAACGTCGGCAGGCGTGTGAACGCCTAAATACATTCTCGAAAAGGGAACAAGCACGCAAATTGCAATGCAAATTATTCTTAAAACGATATTTTTATTCCACCGCGCGATACCGCCGAAAATACCGACTGATGACTGTGTATGACCGCTTGGGAAGGAATATCCCGTCGCTTCGGCTCGCGCACTTTCGACTATCGTAAAGCCCGTGTCCCTGTCCCAAGGACGCGGTATTCTAAATGCAAGCTTTAAAAACTGATTTATTACCGTGCCTAAAAGACCTATTGAAAAAAGATAATATCCCTCTTTTTTGTTTATGCACCAAAAGAAAATAATGCCGATAACGATAAAAACGGTTTCCTCTCCAAGTGTTGTTATAAACGAAAAGAAAGCATCACCAAACGGCGTTCTTATCGACTCTAAAAGCTTTAAAAATTCCATAAATTCGCCACCTTTTACTGCTAAAAATGCCGATTATAACAAAGGAATGCTATAATCGGCAAGTGCAAAACTAATCTCTTAAATATAAATCTCTTGTGTAAATCTTTTCCTTAACGTCGGCAATTTCGGCGTTGAAACGGTTTACCAAAATAACGTCCGAAACCTTTTTAAACTCCTCAAGGTCGTGAACTACACGGCAGTTAAAAAATGAATCGTCACTCAACGTAGGCTCATAAATTACAATTTCAATATTTTGCGCCTGAAGACGCTTCATTACGCCTTGAATTGCACTGTGGCGGAAATTGTCGCTTCCTGCCTTCATGGTCAGGCGGTATACGCCCACAATG
>CAZDLQ010000087.1:0-4939 GCA_964506315.1 uncultured Oscillospiraceae bacterium | reverse complement strand
ATCTCAAAAAAAGCAATAAAAAAAGCCCGACCTTTCGCTGTTGAAAGAATAAAGAAAAAATAATAAATAATAAAGAAAAAAGAAAGCCGCGACCTCTCGGTCGCGGCTTTTTATCGTTAAGAAATTATTTTAAAGGTAACGCTCGGATGTTCTTTAGAAACATCGTCAAAAACCTCAAACATTGAAGCACAATAATCGCGTAGCTCTTTAGACAGCGTTGTATACCCGTATATACTTATTTCGAATGTTTTTGCTTCTGAAAATCGGTCATCAAGGCAATCGAAAAGGGCATCCCAATTTTCGCCGTAATATTCGGGCAATCCCAATTTTTCTTTTAAAATAAGGTGTATTTCGGCAGGATATTTGCAATCAGTAAAATCTAAAATTAACGAGTTTTCTTTAGAGGTATTTTGAGTTTGGTTCACAACATATCTCCTTATACGTTTTCTTACATTATACCACGCATATATTTAAGAGTAAATACCTTGTAGGGAAGGTTCGTGAATGAACAAAAAAGCCTCCGCAAGCCTCACGGGAGGTGGATTTTTGCGAAGCAAAAAGACGGAGGGATATAAATAAAAAGGAATGTAAATAGTTAAACTGTTTGCTTTTGACGTTTTGTTTTAACCCGTATCTCTCAGTCAAAACCTACGGTTTTGCCAGCTCCCTTTAGGCAAGGGAGCCTTTAAATTATCCCGTAACTAAAGTTTTTTCACGTGGGCTGTATTGCGACATAATCCAGTAAACTGCCGTCTTAATATCCATTTCGTGTCCGCCGTCAAATATATCAAGATAAACCGAGGCGTCGGGGTGTTTTTCCAAAATGGCGTTGTAAAGGGTCGTGCTGTGGGTAAACGGCACGCAGTCGTCGTGCTTGCCGTGGAAAATTTTAACGTTTGCCTTGGCAATAGTGTCAAGATAGGTGATGGGCGAGCGCTCGCGCATATCGTCTTCGCCGTCACAGCAAGCGTCTATGTGAACGGCATATTTCGGATTTTCCTCATGCCATTTTACAAGGTCGGTAATGGGAACGTATGCGCCGATTGCCTTAAAATACTCGGGACACGTACCCGCCATCATAAGCGCCATGTGACCGCCGCCGCTACCGCCCAAAAGAAAAATATTGTCCTTGTCGACCATATCGTTCTCTATAAGGAAATCTATGGCGTCACGAATATCCTGCCGCGCGTATTTCGAGCCGCAGGCCTCTTTACAATTTGGATTGCTACCTAAATTCGCGCCGCGAAAATCGGGCAAAAGCAAACTAAAATTGTACTTTTCGCAAACGGGCAGCATATTGCCGATTTGATTAAACCTGTCGTGGCTCCAGGAATGAAGCCCCACAAGCAGAGGTCTTTTCTCCTCTCCGCTTGCCTTGTAAAACAGCGACGGCTGAAAGCTTTCGTCAAGCGTAGATTTTATAAGTAACTCTTGCTGTATCATAATTTGCCTCCAAAGCACGAATAGATTAGCTCTATTATATCACACCGCAAAAACGGTGTAAATGTTTTATAAAAAATGCCCGACCGAAAGGTCAGGCATTTTGTACTGATTTATTTTTTACTAAAACTACTGCAAGCGGTTTTGTTGCGGTCAACAATACCGTTGCTTCTTCTGCAAATACCGTTGTAATCGGCGTCAACCCAATAATAACTGCATTGATAGCACTCGTAATCGCTGTAGGTCCTTTGAGCAGGTGCCGAAGCGGATGATGACGAAGAACTCGAGTAAGAGCTTGACGATGCGCCCGAGCCCGAAACCGCCGCCTTTTTGCCTTTGAGAGAGGCAAAAAGACAAAGAATGTAAGGAATTATGAGCATAGCGAAAAATAGGGGGATGTGCGAGGGTGTGGTGTCCTCACCGATCATACCGTTTACCATAACGCAGGCGATAAGTGTTAAAAGCGCGCCAATCCAAATTTTTCTGCGTTTGATAATACTCCAAATAATAGACATCACAAGCGGAGTTAAAATAACTACTGCCTCAAGTGTGTAAGCGTCGCTGATAACGGGAAGCGTGGTGGTAGTACCAAGCGACTGTGCGAGCAAATACTCACTGTAGCCTAAAAGCAGGTAAGTGAGAAATGCAAAAACTGCCGTTGTAATAAGCGCGCCGATAATCTTGCCCACTGCCTTGCCTGTGCTCTTTGCCGCAGGTGCGGATGTGCTTGCTGTGGAAGCCGAGGTAGATGGTGCTGAAGTCGAGGCGGACGGAGCGAAATCGGGGTCCTTGCCGTCCCATACGTAGTCACTGCAGCTAAACTTGCAGGTGTCTATGTACTCATGACCGCTCTTTGTACATTTGCGGTAATAAGCACCGTCCTCATTGTTGGTTTGAGTGGCAATGTCCTCGCTAAATTTACACGACCAACATTTGCCGCCTTTTTTAGGGTCTATGCTCATGAATTATCCCTCCTAATATTAGTTGTTAATCTCAGTATGGCATACAAAGTATATTTTGTCAAGTTATGTCAACAATCAGTTGGCGGAATATTGTGTTTGGTCTGTTTTTACACAAAAAAGCTACTTGTTTTAAGACTTAATTAATGCTAATATGTAAAAGGGTGATAATATGAAAATTCTAAATTTCGGCTCTTGTAATATAGACTTTACCTATACGCTTGACCATATCGTGTGCGAGGGCGAAACCGAAACCAGCGATAAGCTCGACGTCTTTTCGGGCGGAAAGGGACTTAATCAGTCGGTCGCTCTTGCCCGTAGCGGTGCTGAGGTTTTCCACGCAGGCTGTATCGGTAGTGACGGCGATTTTCTGCTTGAAATTCTTAAAAGCAGCGGCGTTAATACTGCCTACCTAAAACAGCTTACCGACGAAAAATGCGGTCACGCTATTATTCAGGTAAGCCGCAGCGGAGAAAACTGTATCTTTTTATACGGCGGCGCAAACCGCAAGATAACCGAGGAGCAAATAGACGAGGTGCTCTCAAGCTTCTCGCAGGGTGATATACTGCTTACTCAAAACGAAACTAACCACCTTGAAACGCTTATAGAAAAAGCACACAAAAAGGGAATGTGCATAATTTTAAACCCCTCTCCGATGAATGAGGTAATACATAATCTCGACCTGTCAAAGATTTCATATCTCGTATTAAATCAGGTTGAGGCAAAGGCAATTTCGGGCTGTGACACTACCGACGAGGCGCTCTCGTTTTTTGCAAAAAACTACCCCGACCAAAAAATTATGCTAACCCTCGGCTCAAAGGGCTGTGTTTATATGGACGCGCAGCAAAAGGTGTTTCACCCCTGCTTTGTCACCAAAGCGGTTGACACTACGGGCGCAGGCGATACCTTTACGGGCTATTTCGTGGGCGAGCTTTCTCGCGGTACGGAAATCCAAAGCTGTCTTAAAATTTCCTGCTGTGCGGCGGCAATTGCCGTATCCCGTCCGGGTGCCGCACCTGCCATTCCGACAAGAAGCGAGGTTTTAGAGGGCCTTAAAACAATGAAAACCGCTTCACCCGACAGGAAAAAGCAGGGTTTTTTAGTAAGCCTTGATAAATACGTGTCGGAAAACTTAAAAACCGCCTCGGTAAAAGAGCTTGCCGAGAGGCTTGGCTATAGCGAGGTTTACACAGGAAACCTTGTAAAAAAGTACACGGGCAAAACCTTTAAACAGTACGTGCAGGAGATTAGACTAAACACCGCCGCACAGCTGCTGTCTTCAAGCGATATGTCGGTGGGTGAGATTATTCACAGCATCGGCTATGAAAACGAAAGCTATTTTAGAGCACTGTTTGCTCAAAAATTCTCTAAAAATCCGTTAAAATACAGAATGGGGGAGGAATAGGCCGTGACACAGGAGCAAAGAATGAAAAACCTCACGCCGCCTACAAAAATGGTGGACGTGGTTTTGGACACCGACGCTTTTAACGAAATTGACGACCAATTTGCTATCGCATACCTGCTTCGCTCAAAGGATAGACTAAACACTCGCGCCATCTATGCCGCGCCGTTTTTAAATGCTAACTCCGAAAGCGCAGGCGACGGTATGGAAAAAAGCTACGACGAAATACTAAAAGTCCTCTCGCTAATGGACGAAAAGGCCCATGTTTTTAAAGGCTCGGATAACTTTTTAACCGACGAGAAAACTCCCGTAATTTCCCCGGCGGCGCAGGATTTGGCGCGCCGCGTAAACGATTATAGCCCCGAAAATCCGCTGTATATCGTTGCCATCGGTGCTATTACAAACGTAGCTTCGGCAATACTTTTAAACCCTAAGCTGACCGAGAACGCGGTTGTTGTTTGGCTTGGCGGACAGGCGCTGCATTACAGCGACACCAAGGAGTTTAACCTGTATCAAGACGTAGCGGCGGCTCGTATAGTTATGGGCTGCGGCGTGCCGTTTGTGCACCTTCCCTGCGCAGGCGTTGTAAACAGCTTTAGAATTTCCCGGCCCGAGCTTGAGGCGTGGTTTATTGGTAAAGGCAAGCTTGCTACCTATCTTGCCGAGAACACCATCGCCCTTGCCAAAAAGCATTATAAATATAAAACCTGGCGTAGAGTTATTTGGGACGTTACCCCTGTGGCTTGGCTCTTAAATGACAACCAAAGATTTATGCGCACAAGAAAAATCCCCACACCGCTTCCGTCTTATGAGCTTATGTGGGAAGAAAAAGAGGGCGCCGAGCTTATGGAATACGTCTATAGCATAAACCCCGACGTCCTTTGGGCCGACGTAGTCGAAAAACTAACCAAATAAGGAACGACCTATGTGTCGTTCCACCTTGGCTCCCTCTGACGAGGGAGCTGGATTTTTGCGAAGCAAAAAGACTGAGGGAGAGAAAAAAACATTTTGCCCATATTTAAACCATTCTCTCCCTCCGTCAAAACTTCGTTTTGCCACCTCCCTCGTCAGAGGGAGGCGAGTATAAAATCCCTGCTAGCCGACGGTTAGCAGGGATTTTTGTTTAGTTATATATAAA
>CAZDLQ010000086.1:0-5079 GCA_964506315.1 uncultured Oscillospiraceae bacterium | reverse complement strand
GTTTTTGGCGCAGTAGGTCTCTTTGTTAAGTCTAACGCAGTTTTTGGGTGCTGCAACCGTTTTAACGCGAAGCACAGCTTCATCAAGGTCCTTTACAATCTTGTTGCAGCCTGCAATAATAAACACCTTTTTAGGCCCAAAAGTGATAGCGGAAACGCGGTTTGCAAAGCCATCAACGTTGTAAAGCTCGCCGTTTTCGGTTATTGCATTTGAGCTCGAAAAATATGCGTCGGCACTAATCGTTTGCTTGTATACGTCCATAGGGTCAACGCCCTGGGCAAACCTGTCAAGCAGGGTATAATCGCCGCTTTTTAAAAGGTCCATTATACCGCTTTCATTAAGAGTAACCGAGCCGCCAAACGAAATGGTATCGCCCTTCTTTAGCATACCTTTAACAAGCTCTACGGCTTCCTTACTGCTTTCAACGTAAAAGGCATTTATATTATTCTTTTTAAGTGCGGCTATCGTTTTCTCAATGCTTTGTGTTTTAGACATAAAAAAACTCCCTTCAACTCTTTAAGTTAAGTATATATTTAAAAAAATCTAATTTCAAGTATATTTTGTAAAAAAAGGCGATATGATGCAAAAAGGAAAATTTATGAGTAACGCAATGTGGCTCACCCTAACAACCTTTTTACTTAGACTTGTTTTCACGGGTTTTAGAGTAGCTGTTTCAAATAAGGTCGGGGCGGAGTGTATGGGGCTGTATCAGCTCACCTTTGCAATTTACGGCATATCACTAAACGTTGCCACTTCGGGAATAAATTTTGCGGTAATAAGACTTGTGTCGCGTGCGCACGCACTCGGCAAACACAGTATAAAGCATATTATGCTCCGCGCCCTTATTTATTCGGCCTTTTTCGGTACTCTCGCATTTTTAACGGTGTTCCTTTTGTCCGATAAAATAGCGCTTTATTGGCTTTTTGATGAGCGTAGCGCACTGTCCATTAAAATCTTTGCCGTAAGTCTTCCGTTTATCTCACTTTCGTCAGCCTTGACGGGACTTTTTTATTCACTCGGTAGGGTAAAGGTGACGCTGTGCTCCAGGGTTTTAGAGCAGGTCACCGAAATTATTCTTTTCTTTACGCTCTTTAATTTTGTTCCCAAAGGAAACGTTGAGTATGCCTGCGCGCTTATAACGCTCTCGTCCTGCGCCTCGGAGGTTGTCGGCGCTATTTTTCTCGCCGTTGTTTACGCGTTTTTTAGAGAAACTAAAAAGCCTAAAGAAAAAGGAGTTTTTAAAGAACTTTGCCATGTTTCAATGTCGGCGGCGGTGGGAACTTATCTTAAATCGGGACTGCAAACGCTTGAAAACACCCTTGTGCCCGTAGGCTTTAGAAAATACGGCGCATCTAAGGCTGAGGCGCTGAGCGGCTACGGAATTTTGTGCTCAATGGTTATGCCCGTATTCTTTTTTCCGTCGTTTGTGCTGTCGGCCTTTTCAATGCTGCTCATTCCCGAATTTACTCGGGCGCAAAGCCTTGAAAAGCAAAAAGAAATCCAAAAAAATACCGCCTTTACAGTAAGACTTACGCTGTATTTTGCACTCTTTATTTCGGCAAATTTTATCGTATTCGGCAAACCGCTCGGTAATGCGCTCTACGGTATAGGTAAGGCAGGAGACCTTATTGAAATAATGGCACCGCTTGTGCCGTTTATGTATCTTGACAGTATCGCCGACGGACTTTTAAAGGGACTCGGCGAATATAACCGAGTAATCACATACAGCACAATAGACACCGTTGTAAGCATTTTGCTGATACTTTTAACCGTCTCGCGCCTTGGCCTGTACGGATATATTTTGGTCGTTTTCGTTTCCACGATGCTAAACTCATGCCTTAGCTGCGCGCGCCTTTTAAAAATAACCGACAATAAGCTAAGCCTTTGGGGTGATATTGTTTCGGTTTTTGCACTCGCGCTCTCTTCGGCACTGCTTTCAAAATGGCTTGTCGGCGCGCTCGGCGTGGGGAAAATAATAGAGCTCGTTCTTTTGTTTGTGCTTTCGGCAGGTTTTTTCATACTGCTCTTAAAAACACTTTGTAAATCGGCCTATAAAATTTTGCTCAGCGCAGTAAGTATGTTTTTTGGGTTGTTTAAAAAAGGTAATTTATCTAAGAAAAAGAACATAAATAATATTTGTATGAGCACTAAAAGGGGGAAAACGTATGCAAGCCACCAATGAAATGATAGAAAAATATAAACGCGAAATGCAGCAAATGTTTGCAAAATCAAACCAAAGCAAACCTGCAGTAAGCAGTAATCTACCGCCGCAACAGCCTGCGCCGCAACAGCCTGCGCCGCAACAGCCTACACCGCAACAGCCTACACCGCAACAGCCTACACCGCAACAGCCTGCGCCACCACAGCCGCGGCAACAAGCAAGACCGCGCCTTGATGATTTTCCGCAGTTTCAAAACAGCGGCGACGAATTAACCCGTAGAATTGAAGAAATTTTAAGACAAAACAGCGACGTAGCACTTGAAAGCGACAAACCAAGCGGCTTTAACCCATCGCCGCCCCAAATTACTACGGCTCCCGGCTCTGAGCCAAGCTACGAGGACGACGCAGGAGCACTTGAGGAAATGGATAACTCAACCGAAACCCGTCAGCAAATTGCATCGCGCACCTGTATAAGAGGCGGCGCAATGGCAAAATATTCGCCGCCTGCCAATACAGGCTCAAGTATAAGCGGACAAAACGGCACCACGCCGCCCCTTACCGATACAGCCGACCTTATCGTAGAGGTCTTTGCCGCCAATAGAGCCATTCCTATCGAGAATGCGCAAATAAGAATTAAAAACCCCGATGATGACAGTATTCTTGCTGTTTTGGAAACAAATGAGGACGGTAGAACAAGCGTAATAAACCTGTCAGCACCCGATAGAAATCTCTCACTGCAGCCGCAGTTTCCTAATCCGTTTGTCAACTACTTCGCTGATATTAGGGCGGACGGCTACGTTCCGCAGTCGGATATTAGAATTCAGCTTTTCGGCGGACAAAAATCACTTCTTCCCGCAAATATGATTCCGCGCGAAGAAATATAAAGGAGATGATTTTATGGCGGAAGTAATTATCCCAAGCACCATAACCGTCCATCTTGGAAGACCTAAGGCTGAGGCGGAAAACGTAACCGTACCGTTTGTGGATTACATAAAAAATGTGGCGTCAAGCGAAATATACCCAACCTGGCCCGAGTCGGCCCTGCGCGCCAATATTTACGCCCAAACCACCTTTGCGCTTAACCGCATTTTCACCGAATGGTATAGAAGTCAAGGCTATCCCTTCGATATTACAAACTCCACCCAATGCGACCAGTCGTTTCAGTACGGTAGAGATATTTTTGACTCGGTAGATAGAATAGTTGATGAGCTTTTTAATGACTATATTAGAAGGCAGGGAAGCCTTGCGCCGCTGTTTGCACAGTACTGCGACGGCACCACCACAACCTGCGACGGTCTATCCCAGTGGGGAACAGTAGACCTCGCCGAGAGCGGCGACACCCCGTTTGAAATACTTCAAAACTACTACGGAGATGATATAGAAATAGTGGCCGATAATATAGTTGCCGACGTGCCCGACTCATATCCCGGCACGCCCATTGGTATAGGCGCAACAGGAAAATATCCGACGATAATTCAAATTTCCTTAAACCGCATTTCAACAAACTATCCCAAGATACCCAAGGTAACGGTTGACGGACGCTACGGCGAAAGAACCGCCGAGGCGGTGCGAACCTTTCAGGAGATTTTTAATCTTGAAGAGACGGGCGTTGTGGATAAACAAACCTGGTATAAAATCGTTAGAATTTACGTTAGCGTTAAAAGGCTTTCCGAGCTAAATTCCGAGGGAATAAGCCTTGAGGAAATTTCAAAGCAGTTTCCCGAGGATCTTAGCGTTGGCTCAAGAGGAGAGGGCGTGCGGGTACTGCAGTATTTTCTCTCATACGTTGCGGCATTTAACGATTTTGTGGAGGCTCCCGGCTTTGACGGCGTGTTCGGTGAACAAACCGAAAGGTCGGTAAGCTCGTTTCAAAAATTCAAAGGACTTGCTGAGACCGGTGTAGTCGACCAAAACACTTGGAACCAAATTTACCTTGAATATAGAGGAATTATTGATAATTTAAGACCGCAGGATACTCTTACTATTACGCAAGCCTACCCGGGCATTGATTTAAGACAGGGCATGACGGGAGAGTCGGTTAGGGTAATTCAGGAATATTTAAATTATATTGCACTGTTTTTTAGAAGTATAAACACCGTTGCTCCAACAGGCTTTTTCGGCCCTGCAACAACAAACTCGGTGCGAAGCTTCCAAAGAGAATTTAATTTAGAGCCAAACGGTGTTGTAAATAAAACTACGTGGGATGCTATTGCGGCAGTTTACTCGGACTTAAGAGCACAGCAAATAAGAGGTAGCACACAACCGCCTGCGATGGATCTTTCGGCTGAATAGGGGGCGACAAAATGACAAGTAAAGAGTTAAAACAAGAAAAGAGACGCGCGGTTTTTGATCTGCAAAATATGCTTTTTGAATTAAATAGAGGCGGAATGATAAATTCAAAGGTTATCCCCGATGGAATATTCGGCGACGAAACCACCGCGGCGGTGGTAGAGGTGCAAAACCTCCACGGACTTTATCCCAACGGCGTTGTTGATACGGATACTTGGAGAAAAATTGCCGAAATGCATAGGGAAGCGGCAGAGAGGAGAAGACGCGCCGAAACGGTAAGGGTTTTTCCCGAAGAACTTGTAGAACTGAAAATCGGTGACGACAACGATGCAGTTTATATACTCCAAATCGTTTTTAGAAGGCTTGCAAATCAGTTTCGTGAGTTTGAAAATTCGTCGGTAAACGGCAGATTTGACAGCGCCACCGAGCGAAACGTCAAGACCTTTCAACGCCTCGGCGGTTATGAAGAGCACGGTAGGGTAGATAAACCTACATGGAATAGAATAATCCGATATTTCAACCTTTTCGAAAATTAAAATGCGAAACGGGATTTTCGCATAGCGCCCCTTGCCTAAAGGGAGGTGGCAAAATCTTTGATTTTGACGGAGGGATTTAAAAAAACGGAATGGG
>CAZDLQ010000085.1:0-5107 GCA_964506315.1 uncultured Oscillospiraceae bacterium | reverse complement strand
ATTTGTAATTGTCTCGCATTATTTTGCCCCCTTTTGAGAGTAGTTTACCACAAAATGATAATATTTGCAATATAAAAAGACAATATATACAATTTAATTGTTATTATTTTTATGTTATTATATAAAAAATGGGCCTTTACGGCCGGAAATGGCAGGTGTATAAAAAATGAAACTTTCTTTTAGATGGTATGGAGAAAGCGACCCCGTAACACTTGAAAAAATCAGTCAAATTCCCACAATGCGTAGCGTTGTGTCGGCGGTTTATGACGTAAAGCCGGGCGGAATTTGGAGCGAGGAAAGCATTAACAAAATAAGCGAGCAGTGCAAGGCACACGGTCTTGTTTTTGACGTTGTTGAAAGCGTTCCCGTTCCCGAGGACATTAAGCTTGGCACCGACAAGGCGGACGAGCTTATAGAAAACTACTGTGAAAATATCAGAAGGCTTGGCAAAGCAGGCGTAAAATGTATTTGCTATAACTTTATGCCGGTTTTTGACTGGCTTCGTAGCGAGCTTGAGCATCAGCAGCCCGACGGCGCAAACGCTCTCGCTTACGACGAGGAAACCGTGCTTTCAATGAACCCCCTCACAAGCGAGTTAGAGCTTCCCGGTTGGGATTCCAGCTACACCAAAGAGGGTATGCGCGAGCTTCTTAACGCCTACAGCAAAATAGACGAAGAACAGCTTTGGAAAAACCTTGAAAAGTTCTTAAAGAAGGTTATTCCCGTAGCAGTGGAGAGCGGCATCAATATGGCCATTCACCCGGATGATCCACCGTGGGGCATTTTCGGTTTACCGAGAATTATCACAGGTAGAGATAATCTTAAGAGATTTCTTGACATCGTTCCCGTTAAGAATAACGGCCTTACCTTTTGCACAGGCTCACTCGGCGCAAATCCCGACAACGATTTAGTTGCTATGTGCGAAGAGTTTGCCGATAGAATTCACTTCTTGCATTTAAGAAATATTAAGCACACAGGCCCCCGCCGCTTTGAAGAGGTCGGTCACCCCACCTCTTGCGGCAGCATTGATATGTTCGGCATCGCAAAGGCACTTGTGGACAACGGCTTTGACGGCTACGTGCGCCCCGACCACGGTAGAATGATTTGGGGCGAAAAGGGCCGCTACGGCTACGGTCTTTATGACCGCGCGCTCGGCGCAACCTATATCGCAGGCATCTTTGAAGCCATTGAAAAGCTTAAATAAATAGCGGAGGGAAATTTTATGAGAGTCGGAGCAAGTACGGACTTTACCAGGGTTCAGTTTGTAAAAGACGCAGGTTACGATTATTTGGAGCTTTCGCTCTTTGCAGTAAGCAAGCTTACTGACGAGGAGTTCGAGGAGAAATTAGAGCTTGTAAAATCGCTTGGGCTTAAAGTAGAAGCCTTCAACGGCTTTTTCGGCCCGACCGTAACGCTGGTTGGCGAAAACGCCGATTTAGAGGGCGCGCGCGAGTACGTTAAAAAAGCACTTGCAAGGGCAAAACGCCTCGGCGGTGAAATTGCAGTTTTCGGTAGCGGCGGCCTTCGCAGTATACCCGAAGGCTTTGATAGAAAAAAAGGCTTAAAACAGCTTGACGACGTTATTTGGATGCTCGGCGAAGAGGGCGAAAAGGTTGGCATTACCATAGTGCTTGAAAACCTAAACAGCCGCGAAACCAACACCTTAACAACAGTAGCCGAGGTGCTTGAAACCGTTAAGAGAGTAAATCACCCAAATGTTCGCGGACTTGTGGACTTTTACCATCTCTTTATGGAGAACGAGTCGCTTGACAGCGTAAGAAACAGCGAGGGACTTATTGCCCACGCCCATCTTGCGCGTCCTAACCCCGATAGAAAAATTCCCGATATGGACGACGCAGGTCCTATCCGCGAGTGGAGAAAATCACTCGACGACTGCGGCTACAATGTTCGTATCTCCATCGAGGCAAGCCCGAGAGGAGAGGGTACATACCCTGTGGACATTATGAAGGCCCGCGAGGTTATGAAGATTTTTGAGTAAGGAGAAAATAAAATGAGTAGAATCGTTGTAATTACAGGCGCAGGCGGCGTGCTTTGCGGCAGCTTTGCAAAAGAGCTTGCAAAGCTCGGCGATAAGGTTGCGCTTCTTGACTTAAATGAAGAGGCCGCTAAAAAAGTAGCTGACGAAATCACAGCCGAGGGCGGCTGCGCAAAAGCATATAAATGTAACGTTCTTGAAAAAGAAAGCATTGAGGCCGTTCATAAGGCAGTTTTAGCTGACTTTGGCAAATGCGATATTCTAATAAACGGCGCAGGCGGCAATAACCCCCGCTGCACCACTCTCCACGAGGAATATGTAGAGGGCGACGAGAGCGCCACCGACTTTTTAACCTTCTTTAATATCGAAGAAAAAGGCTTCGACTTTGTTTTTGACTTAAATTTAAAGGGCGTGCTTCTTCCCAGCCAGGTATTTATCCCTGATATGCTCGGTAGAAGCGGCTGTAGCGTTCTCAACATTTCGTCAATGAACGCTTACCGCCCCTTAACCAAAATTCCCGCATACTCGGCCGCAAAAGCGGCTGTTACCAACTTTACCTCTTGGCTTGCAGTTCACTTTGCAAAAGAGGGAGTTCGCGTAAATGCAATCGCACCCGGCTTTTTCGTAACCAACCAAAATAGAGCGCTCCTCTTTACCGAGGACGGCAAACCCACACCGAGAACCGAAAAAATCCTTCGCTCAACTCCTATGGGCCGCTTCGGCGAGGCTGACGAGCTTCTCGGTACAATGGAGTGGCTTCTTGACGCTTCCAAGTCAGGCTTCGTAACAGGCGTTACCATTCCCGTTGACGGCGGCTTCTCGGCTTATTCGGGGGTATAAATTATGAATAGAATAAATTTTTGCGCATTCGCTGACGAATCAAGCCATTTTACCGACGGGCAAATCGACGCCCTTAAAAGAAACGGCTTCCAAGGCATCGAAATGCGAATTGTAGACGAGTATAAGACTCTCGTTACTAATGAAAAAGGCGAGCAGGAAGAGAAAACCCGTGAGCTTATGGTTTCCGACGTTACTCTTGAAAAAGCGCGCGAAGTAAGACAAAAATTTGACGACGCAGGTCTTAAAATTTGGTCTATCGGCTCACCCTTAGGTAAAATCGAGATGGGTAAGGATAGCTTTACCGAGCATCTTGAAAAGGTTAAACACACTTTAGAGGTTGCCAAGGTCTTTGGCGCGGAGAACATTAGAATGTTCTCCTTCTACATACCCAAGGACACCGCCCCTGAGATTTATAGAAATGAAATCATTGATAGACTCGGTCAAATGACCGCCCTTGCAAAAGACGCAGGCGTAAAAATGTGCCACGAAAACGAAAAGGGCATTTACGGCGACACTCCCGAAAGATGCCTTGACATTTTAAACGCCGTTCCCGACCTCTCGGCAATTTTTGACCCCGCAAACTTTGTTCAGTGCGGCGTTGACACTAAAAAGGCTTGGGAAATTCTCGGCGATAAGGTAAAATACCTTCATATTAAAGATGCACTCGCTGACGGCAACGTTGTTCCCGCAGGCGACGGCATCGGCAATATCGCTTATATCACCGAGCAGTATATTAAACGCGGCGGCAATAGCTTTACCGTTGAGCCTCACCTTGTAAACTTTGCGGCTCTCAAACAGCTTGAGCGCGAGGGCGAGGAAAGCAAGGTTGGCCTTATCAGTAAGTTTAATAGTAAAGAAGAAGCATTCGACTTTGCTTGTGCAAGATTTAAGAGCATAGTTGCTGACATACTTAAATAGTTTGGAGGACATAAAAATGAGCAAAAAAATTAAGCTTGGTATTATCGGTATCGGTGGAATGGGTAGCGGACACGTTCGCCGCTTTATGAAGGAAGGCGAGTGCCCCGAGATAGAGCTCGTAGCAGTAGCCGACACTAACCCCGACCGCCTTAAATGGTGTGAGGAAACCTACGAGGGCAAAATTAAGACCTTCGCAACCGCCGAGGAAATGCTCGACAGCGGTCTTATCGACTCCTGCCTCGTTGCAACTCCCCACTACGGTCACCCCGTTTACGCTATCGCTTGCATCGAGAGAGGCATTCACGTAATGGTTGAAAAGCCCGCAGGTGTTTATTACAACTCAGTTCGCGACATGAACGAGGGAGCAAAGGCTCACCCCGCCACTGTTTTCGCAGTAATGTTTAATCAGCGTACAAATCACGTTTACCGCAAAATGAGAGAGCTCGTTCAAAGCGGTCAGTACGGTGAAATCCGCCGTACCAACTGGATAATCACAAACTGGTATAGACCTCAGTTCTATTATGATTCGGGCGCTTGGCGCGCTACCTGGGCAGGCGAAGGCGGCGGCGTTCTCTTAAATCAATGCCCCCATCAGCTCGACCTTTGGCAGTGGATCTGCGGTATGCCCAAGAAAATTGAGGGACACATTCAGCTCGGCCGTTGGCACGATATCGAGGTTGAGGACGACGTAACCGCTTACGCTGAGTACGAAAACGGCGCAACAGGTATGTTTATCACCTCGACAGGTGACGCTTGCGGCACCAACCGTTTTGAAGTACAAATGGATAGAGCAAAGCTCGTAGTTGAGGACGATAAGCTCACCGTAATTGAGTTTGAGATTACCGAGCAGGAATTCTCTAAAAACTGCACTGAGGCCTTCGGTTCGGTTCCCAAGAAGCAAATCGAGGTTGAAACCGACGGCTTAAATCCCCAGCACACAGGCGTGCTTAACGCATTCGCCGCAAGAATTCTCCACGGCACTCCCCTTGTTGCTGAGGGCGTTGAGGGCATCAACGGCGTTCAAATTTCTAACGCTATTCACCTCTCGGCTTGGCTCGGCAAACCCGTTGAGCTTCCCTTCGACGAGGATCTTCACTATGAGGAGCTCAAAAAGAGAATTGCAACTTCCAAGATTAAGACAGGCCCGAGCATCGTAAACGATACCGCAGGCAGCTACGCAGGAACAAAATAAAACAAAAACGGCTCTCCGAGAAATCGGAGAGCCAGTTTGTTTTTTAGTGAATAGTGAAAAGTGAAGAGTGAAAAGTTAAGGTGTCGGCGGAGCCGACATCATATTAAGCCTCCCTTGCCTAAAGGGAGGTGGATTTTGCCGTAGGCAAAAGACGGAGGGAT
>CAZDLQ010000084.1:0-5134 GCA_964506315.1 uncultured Oscillospiraceae bacterium | reverse complement strand
TAGAAAATCTTTCTATCTTTGTGATTTTCGCAATTTTCTCCTCTTGTTGCGGACCGACCAAAACCCTTACCTCATCACCAATTTTCAGTGTTTCATCGGTGGTTTTATAATAGTACGTTTGTCCGTTCGGGGTAAATGCCACGCTACAGTATATGTATTCGTCTGATTTAGGAGAGCTTGCCGCCTGCTTTTCTCTTTCCTCTAATAATGAGCGTATATATTCTTTTACTTTGGAAGGAACATCATATTCGTTAGAAAGCAGTCTGTCTTTTATAGAATACAAAGAGCCTTTGCTATTACATCTATCCACAAACTCCTTAATTTTTTCAGAGCGATTTTGGGTTAAGTCCGATATGACATCCAATGCATAATAATTATAATACGGGACCTGCGTGGTTTCCACAAGCCGTTTAGCACTATCAAGAGCCGTTTCATATCTACTGAAATAAGTGTTAGGATTTGTGGTTGTTTCCAACAATTTCAAACTGTCTTTTACAATTTCATAAAAGCGAGACGCAACAGGTCCATCGGTTGCAATACCGTTATCTTCATCGCTACAGTATTTAAGCAGGCGTACCGTCAAAGGAGATGTTTCGTGTAATTTTCGGTAGCTTTCCGTTCCATTTTTATATTTAATGGTAAAGCAATAATTTTCACCATTTTTAACCTCATATTTAACGGTTTTGGTTTCATAATGCGGCCAACCATCCATTTCGGACAAGAAGTTGGAAGCGACAATATCAAACTCTTCCTCCTCGTAGGTGCGATATGCTGTCTCGGTGTAATCAAGGGTTACGGATTTAATATTGTTAAAATCAATATTTTCATAGCGACGTCTTTCTTCAAGAGTACGCTTATTATTAACTTTTTCTTTAATAGTATCACTTATTGTTTCAATTAACGCTGCAAGTAAAACAAACAATCTCATACCCCTTACTTTTCTTTTTTTATAATTATAACACTTAAGGCATTTATTTGCAACAAATAGAAAAGCCCTTACCTTTTCTACTGTTTTTAGCGGACAGTTCGTCTGACGCCTGTTCCTACAATTATCAATTAAAATGATGCAAAATTGGAAAGTGGTTTTGTTAAATCAATAAAAATTTATTGTTTTTCGATAAAAAATTGTTGACAAACAAAAAATAGCGTGCTATACTGTGGGCAAAGAGGGTAAGTAAAAACTTGCCAATAATTTAAAACTGTGAGAAACGAGGGCAAAAGATATGCTTAAAGTAAGTAAAATGTTTTCATCTAAATTAACGCTTGTGCTGTGCTACATAATGCTCATTTTTATGAGCGCACTTACCACCGCGCTGCCTTGGGTTTGGGAGTTTATGCTTTATATTTTTGCAAGGGGAACCGAGTACTACACACTCTCGCTTTGTATGCTCTATCCTGCCGCCGTGCTTGGAATAATCACCTGCGTGCTTATGCTCAGGCTTATGCACAGTGTGCGGCGCGACGAGGTTTTCACCGCAAAAACGGTTTCTACAATTCGCGGCATTTCGTGGTGCTGTATTGCTGTTACGCCCATATTTTTTGCGCTCGGCTTTTTCTTTTACATATTTTTTGTTGTAGCATTTCTCACCGCGTTTTTAGGGCTTATGGTAAGGGTGGTAAAGAACGTTATTGAGGCCGCCACCGAGCTTAAAGCCGAAAACGACTTGACTATATGAGGTGAGGAAAATGAAGATACGAATTGATCTTGACGTTATGATGGCGCGGCGCAAAATTTCCCTCTCCGAGCTTGCCGAAAGAGTCGGAATTACGCTTGCCAACCTTTCAATACTAAAAAACAACAAAGCCAAGGCAATAAGGTTTTCAACCCTTGAGGCTATTTGCAAGGAGCTTGACTGCACGCCGGGTGACATAATCTCTATTGAGGAGGACTAAAACCGTGAGTGAGATAAAGTACCGTTCGCTTGACAAGATTTTCGCTATTGTTTGTTTCGTTTTAGGCTACGCCTTTATTCACCTTTGCTTTTTAGCAGGCAGGGGAATTGGCGTTTGTATTGTGGCCGTAGCCGTGCTTTTAGCCGAGCTTTTGTATTTCATATTTTCGCGCAGTCAAAAGCTTAGCGGCAAGGCTATAGGGGCATTTGCCGTGGCATTTATTCTATCGCTCGGGTTTGCCTTTATAAATTCTCCGCAAATACTGTTTTTAAACTTCAGCTTGGTTGTTTTGGCCGAAACCTACATTTTATCGCTTTCGTTTAACACCACGGTATCGCAAAACGGCGTAGACTTCCTTTTCTTTGATTTAATAAAGAGCGTTTTTGTAATTCCGTTTGCCAATTTTGCGCGAATATGGCCCGCGGCTTTTTCTAAAAAGTGTGACAGCGAGGGCAAGAAAAGCGGCGGCAGTGCCCTGCTTGGACTTGCGATTGCCTTTGTCCCCGTTTGCATTATTATTGCGCTGCTGCTCAGCGCCGACGTAGCCTTTAGCGTGGTATTAAAAGCAATTTTCAATTTCAGCTTTTTTGACGTTTTTGAAGAGCTTTTCTACATTGGATTATCAATTCCCGTTGCTATGTACCTTTTCGGAGTGCTTTACGGAAACTGTCAAAATCCTATGCCAAACTCTATCACCGCAGAAAACGTGAGGTCTTTCACAGGCAAGGCGCAGGTGTTCCCGCGTGCTACAATGATAGCGTCGCTTGTGCCGATAGTTTTAATTTACGCAGCATTTTTCGCATCACAATGCGTATATTTTATTTCAGCTTTTTGGGATATGTTGCCCAAAAATTTCAGTGTATCGCAATACGCGCGCAAAGGATTTTTTGAGCTTTGCGCAATTTGTGTAATCAACTTTGCCATTATTTGCTTTGTCGGTTTATTTGCGGAGAGGAAGGGCGGATGTGAAAGCCGCTTTTTGCGAGTGCTTAAAGCGATAATTTGCGTTTGCACCGAGGCGTTTGTGGTAATCGACATTGCAAAAATGCTTTTATACATTGAGCGTTTCGGACTTACCCGCAAGAGAATTATCACCTCTTGGTTTATGGTGGTTCTCGGCATTTTGTTTCTTATAATCTTGGCAAAGCAAATTTTTGTTAAGTTTAAAATCACATTGCCTGCCGTTTGCGTTGCAGTCGCAATGTCGCTTTTACTTATTTTCTCAAACGTGGACGGACTGATTGCAAAGCACAACGTTAATATGTATCTTACGGGCAAGACCGTAAATATGGATATTTTGATGTTTTACGACCTTGACGACTCGGTTGTAAAGTACGTCCTGCCGCTAACGCAGGACAAGGACGAGAGCGTAAAACAGCGCGCCATTGGCTTTATTTCAAGCCGCAAAAAAGCAATTGAGCGCAAAGACTGGAACGAGTACACCGTTTACACCTACGAGGCTAAATACCTTTTAAAAGACGTTGATTTCTAAAAAACATAAAACCTATTATACTACAATTTACCGAGGCTTCCCCTTGAGGGGAAGCTGTCGAGCAAGGCGAGACTGATGAGGTGTAGTCGTCCGCAGACGACGTTATCCTTTTCCACCTCATCCGTCACGGCTTCGCCGTGCCACCTTCCCCTCAAGGGGAAGGCTTATTTCAAATTGCTTTGCAATCAGGCAGCTATCACGGGGTTTTCTATATACAAAAATTGGTTCCTTCCGTACGGAAGGAGCCTTTTTTTGTTTTGTAAGCTGAATATATTTCATTTTTTGTGTCAAAGATTTAGGCGAGCAAAAAAAATTAAACACAAAAGGAAGGACATAAAAAATGAAAAAGGTGGAACTTTCAATTTTAATCGGGCTTATTTTATCCATTGTTTTGAGCAGTTTTTCGGCGTTTGGCTTAGACTGCCAAAGCAT
Source organism: uncultured Oscillospiraceae bacterium (assembly GCA_964506315.1). Classification (GTDB taxonomy): domain Bacteria; phylum Bacillota; class Clostridia; order Oscillospirales; family Ruminococcaceae; genus SIG578. Next base: position 1,317 of record CAZDLQ010000084.1, on the reverse strand, counting down.
AAGCGGCGAGGTTTTGCGGCTACACATTTTAGCCAACTCCGACTCCGACGAGGATCAGGCGTTAAAGCTACGGGTGCGCGACGCTATTTTAGAGCATTCACCCGAGCTTTTCAGCGGCTCGAACACCCTTGCCGACGCTATTTTAGATGCCGAACAAAGCCTTGACGAGATAAAAGAAATAGCCGAAAAGGAAATCCGCGAGAGCGGATTTGACTATCCCGTTAAGGCGTATATAACCAAGATGCCGTTTGAAACGCGAAAATACGATAACGTCACCTTGCCTGCGGGAGAGTATACTGCACCTCGAATTGAAATAGGAGCGGCCGAGGGGCAAAACTGGTGGTGCGTGCTATTTCCCTCGCTTTGTATAGGGGCGGCGCAGGGCGGCAGTGAGCTTTCCGACGTGCTCTCACAGCGCGAAGAAGACATCGTTACACAGCCTAAATTTGAGGCAAAATTTGCTATTGTGGAGTTTATTGAACGCTTAAAAAATAGATGATAAAAAAGTCTTAATTTTTCTTGACATTTGCGCTTTTATATGGTAATATATTTAAGCCGCATGGTTGAGGCAGGGAGTAGTATGCCCTAGACAAGTACGGGTTACCGTCGCCTTAAACAGCGAGATTACAGTAGAGGCAGGTGCCCAAAATGTACGCAATTATTGAAACCGGCGGAAAGCAGTACCGCGTAGAGCAAGGCGATGTAGTTTATATTGAGAAGCTCGACGTTAATACTGACGATGTTGTTACCTTCGATAAGGTTATCGTTATCGGTAACGAGGGTAAGACAAAAATCGGTGCTCCCTATATTAAAGGTGCAACCGTAACCGCAAAGGTCCTCAAAAACGGCAAGGCGAAGAAGATTACTGTTTTCACCTACAAGCCCAAGAAGGACAGCAAGCGTAAGATTGGTCATAGACAACCTTATACCAAGGTTCAAATTGACGCTATCAACGCAAAATAAGACAAATGATTAAGGCTAATTTTTTACGAAGCAAGGGTTTTTACACCGCTTTTTCCATTAGCGGTCACGCAGGATATGCCGAGTACGGTAGTGACATCGTTTGCAGTGCGGTAACAAGCGCTGTTGAGACTATTTTAAACGGTATCACCGAATGTGCAGGTGTTCCGGCGGATATACAGGTTTCGGACAACGAAATCGTTTTAAACCTTGCAAAAAGAAACACGAGTGCCGAGCTTTTGCTTTCAGCTTTAAAGCTTCAGCTTGAAAACATTGAAAGCGACTATAGCGGCACAATCAATATTACGGTTACGGAGGTGTAACAATGATTCGCTTAAATCTTCAATTCTTCGCTCA
>CAZDLQ010000083.1:4868-5181 GCA_964506315.1 uncultured Oscillospiraceae bacterium | reverse complement strand
TAGCCTTTTTAAGAGCGCGGAGACGCTCCCAAGGGTCTTCGTTTAAAAAGCGCATACAAGCATCAAAGGTTGCGCCGCCCCAACATTCGAGCGACCAATATCCAACCTCGTCAAGCATTTCGCAAGCAGGAAGCATATCAGAAAGCTTCATTCTTGTTGCGGCCTGTGACTGATGCGCATCACGAAGTATTGTATCAGTTATATATAATTTATTTGCCATTTTTACAACTCCTTTACTTTACGCTGCATAAAGTGCAATTAGCACACCGGCGGCAATAGCCGAACCGATAACGCCGGCAACGTTGGGACCCAT
>CAZDLQ010000083.1:0-4858 GCA_964506315.1 uncultured Oscillospiraceae bacterium | reverse complement strand
ACCCATAGCGTGCATAAGAAGGAAGTTAGAGGGGTTTGCTTTTTGTCCTTCTGTCTGCGAAACTCTTGCCGCCATACGTACTGCCGAAACGCCTGCAGAACCGATAAGTGGATTGATTTTATTTTTTGAGAAAAGATTCATTAACTTTGCAAGCAATACTCCACCCGCGGTGCCGCATCCAAAGGCAACAATGCCTACAATCAATATAAGCAAGGTTCTTGCATTAAGGAAGGATGACGCGGTTGCGGTTGCACCGACGGAAATTCCGAGGAATATTGTTACAATATTCATAAGCTCATTTTGTGCAGTCTTACAAAGACGCTCTGCTACTCCCGACTCTTTCCAAAGGTTACCAAGCATAAGGCAACCAACCAATGGGGTAGCCGAAGGAACGAGCAGGGCTACAAAAATTGTTACTGCTATAGGGAATATAATCTTCTCGGTTTTTGAAACCTCGCGAAGCGGTTTCATTACGATTTCGCGTTCCTTCTTGGTGGTGAGAAGGCGCATTATAGGCGGCTGAATAACCGGAACAAGAGCCATATAAGAATATGCCGCAACGGCAATAGGGCCAAGCAACTGCGGTGCAAGCTGCGAGGTGGTGTATATAGCGGTAGGACCGTCTGCTCCGCCAATGATACCAATTGACGCCGATTCCGGTTGGGTAAATCCAAGTACCGACGCACAAACAATAAAGGTTACAAAAATTCCTATTTGAGCGCCCGCGCCGAGAAGCAAGCTTTTTGGATTGGAGATAAGCGGGCCGAAATCGGTCATTGCGCCTATTCCGAGGAATATAAGGCAAGGATAAATGCAGGTTTTTACGCCTATATACAGGTAATCCAAAAGGCCGCCCGACTTCATTATCTCTCCGTAGCCGATTTTACCGTTCATAAAATCAAGCCACAGCTCTGCATGATACATTTCTGCACCGGGAAGATTGGTAAGAAGCATACCAAATGCTATTCCAATAAGAAGCAGAGGCTCAAACTTTTTCTTAATTGCAAGCCAAAGAAGTAAAAGCGAGACCAATATCATTATGATATTCCCGCCGTACTCTTTAAAACCGGCAATCAACATATAAAATCCTGTCTGCTCTATAAATGACATTATCTGTTCCATAACTGTTTTCCGCTTTTCTAAAATTTAAGCAAAGGTGCAAAGAACCGCGCCCGAATCAACTGCACTACCCTTTGTTACTGCTACCGATGCAACGGTTGCATCCTCGGGAGCCATAATTTCATTTTCCATTTTCATTGCCTCTAAGATAAAGAGAACCTGTCCTTTTTTAACACTGTCGCCTGCAGAGACATTTACCGAAAGGATTGTTCCGGGCATAGGACTGTTAAGACTGCTTGAGCCTGCTGCTACAGTAGTAGCTGCGGGTGCGGGTGCTGCGGGTGCGGGTGCGGCCGCAGGCGCGGGAGCCTGTGCAGGTACGCTGGGAGCGGAGCCCATAAGCTCGATTTCTACTTCATACATTTCACCGTTTACATTTACTCTATACTTTGTCATTTTAATTCACCTTTTCCTTATGGATTTATATTTTCTTTAAAGATACAATTTTGATTGCCGAAACGTCAGTTCCGAGCTCTTCAGCGATTGCGACCGAGATTGCGACTACAATCTTTTTACGATTAGGTATCGTCCTTTGCGCCGTGGCTTGTGATGCCTTAGTTTCCGATTTTGTGGTTTTAGGCTGTGCTCCGATATTACAAATTGTGCTTAAAACCTTGCACAAAATAATAATACAGATTAAACCAATAAATACGATTGCAACGCCAAGGATGCAAACAAACGAAATTGGATATTCAATATTACACCGCCTTACAGTTTCTTAAGTGACTTAATTCTAATTGCCGAAACGTCAGTTCCGAGCTCTTCAGCGATTGCCGCCGAAATTGCAACAACAATCTTTTGACGGTTAGGGATGGGCTTTTGCACTGCGGGTGCGGCCGATGCTACGGGAGCGGAAGCCTGCTCTACTGCCCCTGGCTGTGTTCCCATATTCATATTATTGATTGCGCCCAAAATCTTGCCCAAAATAACACAAATCACAAGAAGAAACAGTGCTATTGCGGCAAATGTACCAGCCACGAAATACAAATAATCCATAATTTTCCACCTTTCCTATTTACTTATAAAACGGCTCATAATCTCAGAGCCTTCATTTACTATAATACCCGAAAGCTTTGCGCTATCCTCGTCTACCGAGGTGATGCCGCTTTCCTTTTCCTCACTCTTTTTATAAAGCACGTAAGGAACAGGGTCGGACACGTGTGTTTTTAAATCAAGCGGGGTTGCGTGATCGGGCAAAATTAAGATTTTGTAATCCTCGTCCGTGCTGTCAAGATACTCTTTTACGGGGCCGAGAATTTTTTCATCAATAAGCTCGATTGCGCGAACCTTATTTTGTGCCTCAAATCTATGACCGCACTCGTCGGGAGCTTCAACGTGAAGGTAAATAAGCTCACGGCCGTTTTTGAAAGCCTCAATTGCGGCGTTTGCCTTGCCCTCAAAGTTGGTGTCAATATAACCCGTTGCGCCCTCTACCTCACACACCTGCATTTTAGTTAAAACGCCGATGCCTTTAATTAGGTCAACTGCCGAGATAACGGCGGCGTCAAGGGAAAACTTTTCCTTAAACGACGGAATATTACTTCTACTGCCGCTTCCCCACAGCCAAATACTGTTTGCGGGGCGAAGACCTTTTTTTCTTCTCTCGGCGTTTATAGGGTGGTCGTTTAAAAGCTCATAGCTTTTTTTCATAAGAGCCAAAAAGCGCTCGTTTTTAGGAAGATAATTTGTAATTACCTTGCCCGTTATATCGTGAGGGGGTGTAAGCTCAAAGTTATCGCCCTCTCCGTTTTTATAAAGCAGGCAGTGGCGATAGCTTACGCCGAAGTAAAAATGCAAATCGTCCTCGGACATATTTTGCTCAATATATTCAATTAAAATTCTTGCCTCGGCCGAGGAAATATCGTCAGCGCAGTAGTCTAAAATCGTTTTATTCTCGTACGGCTCGTCTTCGCTGAGCGTTACAAGATTTGTACGGGTTGCGATATCGCCGTCTTCCATCTTAACGCCGATGCTTGCCGCCTCAAGAGGCGAGCGGCCCGTATAATAAAGGCGCGGATCGTAACCCATTACCGAAAGGTTTGCAACGTCGCTCCCCGGTTTAAAGCCATCGGCTACCGTTTTGACAAGGCCAACTTCTCCCCTGCCTGCGCAATAATCTATATTAGGTTTTTTTGCAAGCTTCATAGGAGTACTGCCGCCGAGAACCGCGCTCGGATAGTCAGCCATTCCGTCACAAAGCAAAACTAAGTACTTCATTTCACCACTCTTTTCATTAAAAACCAGTCGATTTTGACAAATTCAAAATCAAGTTTATTATATATCATTTTGGCATAAAAAGTCAACAAGCTTTACAATATATTTACACTATTATTTTTATTTTGATAAATTTTTAACACCTTTTATGTTGCATTTTTTTGCTTTTGTGTTAAAATGATAGAAAAGGAGTGATATTATGCAAGCTGTTATCAGTGTTGTAGGAAAAGATAAGGTTGGAATTTTGCGAGATATCAGCGCAAAATGCGCCGAGCGCAACGTTAATATTATTGACGTTTCTCAAACCGTTTTACGTGATATGTTTACAATGATTATGTTAGTTGACATTTCCGATATAAATATTAAATTCGGTGATTTTGCCGAGGAGATGGAAAAATTCGGTGTTGAGATCGGAATGCAAATTCGCACCATGCACGAAGATATTTTTAATTCTATGCACCGCATTTAAATAGGAGCGTTTTATGATTAACACAAAAGATATTCTTGAAACCATACATATGATTTCCGACGAGCATCTTGATATCCGCACGGTTACAATGGGCATTTCCCTACTCGACTGTGCCGACAGTGATATTGACCGCGCTTGTGAGAAGGTCTACAAAAAGATTACAACCAAGGCAAAAAATCTTGTTTCGGTTTGCTGTGACATTGAGCGTGAATACGGTATTCCTATTATAAACAAGCGAATTTCGGTTACGCCCATTGCGCTTATTTTAGCCGCTTGCAAGGACCAAAACCCCGTTAAGTTTGCAAAAACGCTTCAGCGCTGTGCCGACGACGTGGGAGTAAACTTTATAGGCGGTTACTCGGCGCTTGTTCAAAAGGGCTTTGCCGCAGGTGACAGGGAGCTTATTGAGAGTATTCCCGAGGCGCTTTCGGTGACTAATAACATTTGTTCATCGGTAAATATCGGCTCGTCAAAAGCAGGCATCAATCTTGATGCCGTTGCGCTTATGGGTAGAGTTATTCGCGAGGCCGCTGAGCTTACTGCGGATAGAAACTGCATTGGTCCTGCAAAGCTTGTAGTGCTTTGCAACGCACCCGAGGACAATCCCTTTATGGCGGGAGCATTTCACGGTGTAAGTGAGCCCGACTGTGTTATTAACGTTGGTGTTTCGGGTCCCGGTGTTGTTAAGTCAGCGCTTGAAAAAGGCAAGGATCTAAACATTACCGAGGTTTCCGAGCTTATAAAGAGAACTGCATTTAAGATTACAAGAATGGGACAGCTTGTTGCAAAAGAGGCTTCAAAGCGCCTTGGTGTTCCGTTTGGAATAGTTGACCTTTCGCTTGCTCCCACCCCCGCTATCGGTGACTCGGTTGCTCACATTTTAGAGGAAATCGGTCTTTCACAATGCGGTAGCGCAGGCACAACCGCAACGCTTGCTCTCTTAAACGACGCCGTTAAAAAGGGCGGCGTTATGGCGTCTTCGAGCATTGGCGGTCTTTCGGGTGCGTTTATTCCCGTAACCGAGGATGCAGGAATGATCGATGCCGCAACAAACGG
>CAZDLQ010000082.1:0-5186 GCA_964506315.1 uncultured Oscillospiraceae bacterium | reverse complement strand
CAAAAACGCCACTAAAAAGCGCGTTCCTGCGCCGCCGTTCACAACGTCAACCTTGCAGCAAGAGGCATCAAGAAAGCTTAATTTCCAGTCAAAGAAAACTATGTCAATTGCGCAAGAATTATATGAAGGCGTTAATATAAAGGGACTTGGTGCTGTCGGTTTGATAACCTATATGAGAACCGATTCACTTAGAATTTCGGACGAGGCAAGAGCGGCAGGTAATAGCTTTATTGCCAATAATTTTGGACAAGAATATTTACCCCCGTACAAGAGAGAGTATAAGAGCAAGAGAAACTCTCAGGATGCTCACGAAGCAATTAGACCGAGTATGCCCGAGCTTTCTCCCGATAAGGTAAAAGATGACCTCTCTAACGACCAATTTAAGCTTTATAAGCTTATTTGGGATAGGTTTATTTCAAGCCTTATGGCTGACGAGCTTCTTGATACCGTTTCGGTCGAAATAAAAGCAAACGAATATAACTTTAAAGCCAACGGTTTTGCTGTAAAGTTCGATGGCTTTACAAGGCTTTATCAAGAATCTAAGGACGAAGAAACCGAAAAATCATCGGTTCTTCCTAAAATGGAAGTAAACGACGTTCTTAAAACAAAAGAAATCATCCCGAGCCAGCATTTTACTCAGCCGCCGGCAAGATACACCGAGGCTACACTCATTAAAGCACTTGAAGAAAACGGTATTGGCAGGCCGAGCACATACGCGCCCACCATCACAACCATTCTTCAAAGAATTTACGTTGAGCGTCAGGCTAAGTTCCTAAAGCCTACGGCACTTGGCGAGATAACAACAACTCTTATGAAGGAACGTTTTGAGGACGTTGTTGACGTTGAGTTTACCGCGAATATGGAAAAAATGCTTGATGACGTTGAAGAAGGCAAAGCCGTTTGGGTAGACATATTAAAGAATTTCTATGTTGGCTTTTCCGCCGAGCTTGAAAAAGCCGAAAAAGAGATGGAAGGCGAGCATTTAAGAATTCCTGCCGAAGAAACCGACGTTGTTTGTGAGCTTTGCGGTAGGAATATGGTTATTAAAACGGGTAAATTTGGTAAGTTTTTGGCTTGTCCGGGTTACCCCGAATGTAAAAATACTAAAAAAATCGTTGATGAAACTGCAGGAAAATGCCCTATTTGCTCATCGAAGCTTATTGGTAGAACAGGCAAAAAAGGTAAGAAATTTTATGGATGTTCGGGTTATCCCAACTGTAATTTTATTTCTTGGGATGAACCTGTTGGAGAAATTTGTCCCAATTGCGGTAATACAATGTTTGTTAAAAAGGGAAGACAACGTGTTATTTACTGTCAAAAGGAAGGCTGCGGTTTTTCTAAAAAAGCCGAAAAATAAATTAGAGGATTTTCTATGAGTCAAATGGTTGTTAACGTTATAGGCGGCGGTCTTGCAGGCTGTGAGGCCGCGTGGACGCTCGCAAATCAAGGTATAAAGGTGAATTTGTATGAGATGAAGCCTCACAAAAAATCACCTGCACATCACAGCGACCTACTTTGTGAGCTTGTTTGTTCAAATTCTCTTAAAGCCGCAAGGATTGAATCGGCGGCAGGACTTTTAAAAGAGGAAATGCGAGCACTTGGCTCGATAACCATGGAAGCGGCGGAAAAATCATCCGTTGCGGCAGGCGGAGCACTTGCAGTAAATAGAGACGATTTCTCCGCTTATATCACTGATAAAATTAAAAGCCATAACAACATAACCGTTATAAATAAAGAAGTTTGTGACCTAAATTTTGACGAAATAACGATTATTGCAACGGGTCCGCTTACGTCGGATGCGTTGGCCGAAAAAATAAAGTTGTTGTGCGGAAATTCACTTAGCTTTTATGATGCCGCCGCGCCGATAGTTACTCGCGAAAGCCTTGATATGACAAAAATTTTTGCGGCGGCAAGGTATGGCCGTGGCGAAGATGACTATTTGAACTGTCCTTTTAATCAAGAGGAATATTTAAACTTCTATAATGCACTGGTGACTGCCGAATCGGTACAGCTTAAAGAATTTGAAAAAGACGCTCCTACCGTCTACGAAGGCTGTATGCCAATTGAAATAATGGCAAAACGCGGTGAGGACACGATTAGATTCGGTCCGCTAAAGCCTGTTGGACTGCGCGATCCAAGAACGGACAAGCGCCCTTGGGCAGTTGTTCAGCTTAGGCGCGAAAATGCGCAGGGTTCACTTTTGAATCTTGTCGGCTTTCAAACAAACCTAAAATTTCCCGAACAAAAACGTGTTTTTTCAATGATACCCGGTATGGAAAACGCCGTTTTTGTAAGATACGGAGTAATGCATAGAAACACGTTTATTGATTCTCCGGGAAACTTAACTCCGTTTATGAACCTAAAAAGCAACAAAAGAATCTTCTTTGCAGGACAAATAACGGGTGTTGAAGGCTATATAGAATCCGCCGCAAGCGGAATTTGGGCAGCAATAAATGCCGCAAAGCTTTGTCAGCAAGTCGAGCCGACTGTGGCCCTGCCGCTCGATACTATGCTTGGTGCTTTGGTTGGATATATAACCGATGAAAGTGTTACAAACTTTCAACCGATGGGCTCAAATATGGGAATTTTACCACCCCTTGACACGCATATTAAATCAAAACAAGAGAGATATTTGGCGCTTGCGAATAGAGCTATCAAAAGTCTTGAAAAATATATTCAAAACAATTTATAAGGAGAAAACTTATGAAAATTATTGTTGATGCAATGGGCGGAGATAATGCACCGCTTGAAATTGTTAAGGGCTGTGCACTCGCTCATAAAGAACGTGGAATGCAGTTTGTTTTAACAGGCGATAGCAAACAAATTAAAGAGATAATCGAGCAAAATAATTTAGACTTGGGTGACGTAGAAATCATTCATACTGATGACGTTGTGCTTATGGATGACGAGCCCACCTGTGTAATTAAAGATAAAAAAGAAAGCTCGCTTGGTAAGGCTTTTCAGCTTTTAAAACAAGGCTGCGGCGATGCCGTTGTAAGTGCAGGAAGCACAGGAGCAGTTATGGTTGGAGCTACTATGACGGTTGGTAGAATTAGAGGAATTAAACGCCCTGCGCTTGCTACAGTTATTCCATCGAACACTACTCCTGCAATGCTCGTTGACTGCGGAGCAAACGTTGAATGTCGCCCCGAAATGCTTGTTCAGTTTGCTATTATGGGTAGCATTTATATGGATAAGATTCAAAAGGTAAATAATCCGAGAGTTATGCTTGCTAACGTTGGTACTGAAGACACTAAGGGCGGCACGCTTCAAAAAGAGACCTTTGCGCTTCTTAAAAATGCACCGCTTAATTTTTGCGGCAACATAGAAGGTAGAGATTTCCTTGCAGGAATTTGCGATGTAATTGTTGCCGACGGTTTTTCGGGCAATCTTATCTTAAAGACCTGTGAAGGCGTTGCAGGAATGATGTACAGCAATCTCAAAGGCGTATTTAAGAAGAATTTTATAACAAAAATTGCGGCCGCTATGTGTATGTCGGGACTTAAGGTTTTTAAAAAGAAAATGGACTACACCGAATACGGCGGAGCACCACTTATGGGTATTGCAAAGCCTGTAATTAAGGCGCACGGCAGTTCAAACGCAGTTGCATTTAAAAACGCGCTTATTCAAGCGGAAAATTTCTATAATAATAACGTTATTGCCGAAATTCAGGAAAGCATTGCAAAAATAAAAGAGGTTGAATAAAATGAAAAGCTTTGAAAGTAAGATTGGGTACATATTCAAAGATAAATCCCTGCTTTCTCTTGCTTTAACGCACACCTCATACGCTAATGAGGCCAAAAGAAATAAAAATCATAACGAAAGACTCGAGTTTTTAGGCGACTCGGTTCTCTCGATTATTGTTTCGGAGTATTTATACACTAATTTCTCCGATATGCCCGAGGGCGAGCTTTCTAAAACAAGAGCCGCGCTCGTTTGTGAAAAATCACTTGCAGGCTTTGCAAGAGAAATTGATTTGGGCGATTATCTATTGCTCGGCAGGGGCGAGGCCGCAAATGGCGGTAAAGAGCGCGATTCTATTTTGTCCGACGCGTTTGAGGCTGTTATTGCCGCAATGTACTTGGATGGCGGAATAGAGCCTGCTAAAAAGTTTGTGTTAGATTTCATATCTAAAAACGTCGATAAAGATAATTTTTCTTCTCCTTTTGTTGATTATAAGACTGAGCTTCAAGAAATTATTCAACAAAACAAAGAGGAAAAGGTTGAATACGTTGTTGTGGACGAAAGCGGTCCTGCGCACGATAAGCGATTTGTTGTTGAGGTACATTTAAACAGCAATGTTATCGGTCGCGGAACAGGTAAGAGCAAAAAACACGCTGAACAGCTTGCCGCAAAAGAAGCATTGGAGTTGATGGGAGAATGAAGCACTCCAATATTGCTTTTTTCATTCCACACATCGGCTGTCCCAACAAATGTAGTTTTTGTAACCAAAACTCCATTTCGGGCGCATATGATATACCGCACGAAAAAGATGTTATGGATGTTTTATCTAATGCGCTAAAGAGTATGGATGAGGACAAGCTTGCAAATACCGAAATTGCCTTTTTTGGCGGTAGTTTTACCGCAATAGATAGAGATTATATGCTTGAGCTTTTGTCGGCGGCTAATAGGTTTGTTGGCAAAGACAAGTTTAGCGGAATTAGAATTTCCACACGTCCTGATGCAATTGATGATGAGGTCCTTGCTTTACTTAAACAATATGGCGTTACCGCTATTGAGCTTGGTGCACAAAGTATGGACGGCGAGGTTTTACAAAAGAATTTCCGCGGACATAGCGTCGAAGACATTGTTAATGCCTCGAAGTTAATTAAAAAATACGACTTTTCACTTGGCCTTCAAATGATGACAGGGTTGTATTGTGATACAGCGCAAAAATCAATTAAAACAGCACATAAAATTGCTGATTTGATGCCTGATACAGTAAGAATATACCCAACTGTTGTAATCCGTGGAACGTATCTTGAAGCGCTTTATAGCCAAGGCGAATATACGCCAATGGGAATCGAGGAAACAGTTGATTTATGCGCGCAGCTGCTCGACTTTTTTGAGAAGAAAAACATAAAAGTAATTAGAATTGGCCTTCACGACCAGCCGACTTTAAAAGAAGATTTTGTTGCAGGGGCATATCATCCTGCGCTTGGAGAGCTTATTTTGGGCGAAAGAAT
>CAZDLQ010000081.1:0-5262 GCA_964506315.1 uncultured Oscillospiraceae bacterium | reverse complement strand
GTGACCGAGCCGCAGCGAGAAATGGATTTTTGCGAAGCAAAAAGACTGGGGGATTTTTTTGAATTAAAAAACAAATAAATGTGGACATACAAAAACAACTTTTCCTTTTAATATATTTTACAAAAGGAGTGGTTTTTGTGTTTTTTCAGTTTTTAACCCTAATTAGTAACATTCTTCATTTTGCGCATAACCAAACGGGCGAAAGCTTCCCGAAACCGCTGTCAGCGGCGCAGGAGAGGGAATATTTTGAAAGAATTGAAAACGGCGACGAGGAAGCAAAAAATAAGGTTATTGAACATAATCTTCGTCTTGTTGCCCATATCGTAAAAAAGTATAACTCGAGCGGCACCGACCCCGACGATTTAATCTCAATCGGCACGATAGGTCTAATTAAAGCCGTTTCAGGCTATAGCCATAAAAAGCAAACTAAGTTTGCCACCTACGCCTCAAGATGCATTGAAAACGAAATTTTAATGTATTTTAGAAGCCTTAAAAAGACTTCGCAGGAAATCTATATAAGCGACCCCATCGACACCGACTCGGAAGGCAATAGCCTGTCACTTATTGATATAGTTGCCGACGAGCGAACTGTAGCCGAGGATATTGAAAATAAACTCCAAAACGAAAAACTTTATAAATATATCGTAGAATGTCTAACTCCGAGAGAGCGAATAATAATCAAAATGCGCTATGGACTTTGCGCCTCTATCCCATTAACACAAAAGGAAGTGGCAAAAAAGCTTAAAATTTCCCGTTCCTACGTTAGCCGCATAGAGAAGAAAGCCATCTCAAAGCTTCGCGAAAGGTTTAAATAAACTGTAAAATGATACACTTTTGTTTGACACATGGCACAAATTAGGCTACAATAAAACCAAAGAATAAAAGAGGTGGGAATTTTGACACAGTTTCGCTCAAAAAGTAATTTAATGTTTGGAATAATCGTGCTTGCGGCAGTTTGCGTTATCAGTATTCCAACGCTTATAAAAGCCTGCTCAAATAGAGTAAACGTCTTTGCAGTAGTAATGCTTGCGCTGATTTTGATAGCATCAATAGCAGTATTTTTGTACGGTATGCAAAAAATAGTAATAAACGAAAAAGGCGTCGCGGTTAGCATTCTTAAGGTTCCTGTAAAAGAGCTCGCTTGGGTTGAGATTAAGGAAGCGGGAATAGGCGGCGAAAAAATCAATAAAAACACCACTATGAAGCAGCTTTACGTTTCAAAAAGACAGCTTCTTGAGAGCGAATACCAAAACTTAGATAGCCTTCGCTTTTCGGCTATGACAATTTGGTTTGACTACTCAAAAGAGGCGGAGGAAAAAATCGGTTTTTATATTATGCAAAATAAATCAAACGATTAAATTTTTCGGGGCGGAGAAGAAATTTTCTCCGCTCTTGTTTTTTTGTAAAATATACTTGAAGATTGGGAATAGAAATGATATAATAAAAGATAATTATGCGAAAGTTTAAAAAGCGGAGGGAAAACCTTGCAAAACAAAGAAAATACCCGTTTTGTTTCACAAGAGGAACTGTCAGCCCAAAAGGATTTTGCAGGTAAAGTAAATACTTTTTTAACCTGCCATTATCCCGACGGATACGTTCCTAAAGCGTTCGTTCATTCCTACGGTTGTCAGCAAAACGTTTCGGACGGCGAAAAAATAAAAGGTCAGCTTATGACTATGGGCTATGCAATGACTGATAACGTGCAAGAAGCCGACTTTGTAATGTATAACACCTGCGCCGTTAGAGAACATGCCGAGCAACGCGTTTTCGGTAACGTTGGCGCACTTAAAAATATAAAACGTCATAGACCCGATATGTTAATCGGCCTGTGCGGCTGTATGACACAGCAAGAACAAATTGCCGAAAAACTCAAAAAAAGTTTTCCGTTTGTTGATATTGTAATCGGCACACACCTTCTTCATAAACTGCCCGAAATAGTTTACAATAAACTAACACGCGGCAAAAGAATAATTGACACAAGCGGTGAGGACGTTATCGCTGAGGGGCTTCCAACCCTTCGCGACGGCGGCAGTAAGGCTTGGGTGCCTATAATGTATGGCTGTAATAACTTTTGTTCCTACTGTATCGTGCCTTACGTTAGGGGCAGGGAAAGAAGCCGTAAAAGCGAGGATATAATCGCCGAGATAAAAGGACTTATCGCCGAGGGTGTAAAGGATATTACCTTGCTCGGTCAAAACGTAAACTCTTACGGCAAGGGCTGTGACGAAATTTCGTTCCCACAGCTTCTTTGTAAGATAAACGAGCTTGAAGGCGATTTCAGAATAAGGTTTATGACCTCGCACCCCAAGGATGCCACGCGAGAGCTTATAGATGCTATGGCAAGCTGTGAAAAGGTTTGCAACCACCTGCACCTTCCCGTGCAAAGCGGTAGTAATAGTATACTTGAGCGTATGAATAGAAAATACACCGCCGAGGCGTATCTTGATATTATAAATTACGCTCGTGAAAAAATTCCCGAAATTAGCTTTACAAGTGATATAATCGTCGGCTTCCCGAATGAATATGACGAGGACTTTGAGGCAACGCTTGAGCTTATAAAAAAAGTTGAGTACGATCTTTTATACACCTTCATTTACTCAAAGCGCACAGGTACACCCGCCGCTAAAATGGAAGACGCCATTTCCGACGAGTGCAAATCCAAGCGTTTTAGAAGACTGCTTGACGTTCAAGAGGAAATCGCTTATAGACGCCTTGGCTCAATGAAGGGCAAGGTATTTAGAGTACTTTGCGAGGGAGAGGGAAGACTCCTTGAAAATTCCCTTTGCGGAAGAGCGGATAATAATATTATGGTCGAATTTGAAAATAACGGTGCCGCCCCCGTCGGTGAGTTTGTAAACGTTAAAATTACAGGCTCGAAGGGCTACGTTTGCATCGGAGAAATTATTTAGAAAGAGGAAATTAAAATGGATGTAATTGCAAAGGCAAGAGAGCTTTGTGTAGCAATTCAGGCTGACGAGGCTTATAAAAACGTATGTAAGGCAAAGGAAAATAACGATAAAAATTTAGAGCTTCAAGAGCTTATCAGCAATTTTAATCTTAAGAAAATTGCGCTCAACCGTGAGGTTACCCGTACCGAAAAGGATAGCAGTAAAATCGCACAGTATGACCGCGAGGTAAACGAGCTTTATTCCGAAATTATGAAAAACCCCGATATGATCGCATATTCCGAGGCCAAAAAGAATTTGGACGCGCTTATGAAGAAAATCGAAACCCTTCTTGGTATGACTCTTAGCGGTATGGACCCCGAAACCGCAGTAATTCCCGAGCCGTCCGCTTGCGGCGGTGACTGTTCAAGCTGTTCGGGCTGTCACTAAATTTAAGCTTTAACATTAAGTGCAAGGAGAGATATTGTGGCACAACAACTTTCGCCAATGATGAGGCAGTATCTTGAAATAAAAGAAAAGCATAAGGATCACATTTTGTTCTTTCGTTTAGGCGATTTCTACGAAATGTTTTTTGACGACGCCGTTGTTGCATCGCGTGAGCTTGAGCTTCAGCTTACGGGTAAAAATTGCGGTATGGACGAGCGTGCCAAAATGTGCGGCGTTCCGTATCATAGCTGTGAAAACTACATCGCTCGCCTAATCGAAAAAGGCTATAAGGTTGCAATTTGTGAGCAGGTAGAAGACCCTTCCAAAACAAAGGGCATCGTTAAGCGTGACGTTGTAAGAGTAATTACCCCCGGCACAATTGTTGAGGGCAGTATGCTTGACGAATCTAAAAATAACTACATTTGCGCAATTAAGCTTGAATTTGACAGCGCGGCGGTAGTTTTTGCCGACGTTTCAACGGGCGAAATTAAGGCAACCTGCTTTGAAAGCGGAGATGCCGTTGTCAAGATTATAAACGAGCTTGGCCGTTTTATGCCAAGAGAGGTGCTTTTGTGTCCCGAAAGCGCTAAAAACGAAAACATAGTGCAGTTTGTTAAAAATAGACTTTCCGCCGCTGTAACCGAGCTTTGTAAGGAAAGCCTTGATTTAAGATACGCATCCACACTTATTGATGCACAGTTCACTCCTGCACTGCTCAAGGCCCGTAATCTTTCGTCAAAGCCGCTTGTTATGAGCGCTCTCGGCGGCCTTCTTGATTATTTGCACGAAACACAAATGAACGGCCTTAGCCGCTTAAATAATATCGAGCTTTATAAAACCGACGAGTTTATGAACCTCGACATAACCGCGCGCAATAACTTGGAGCTTACTCAAAGTATGCGCAAGGGCGAAAAATACGGTACGCTTTTGTGGGTGCTCGATAAAACCGAAACTGCAATGGGTCAAAGACTTCTTCGCAGCTATATTCAGCAGCCGCTTATGAGCGTAAGCGACATTCTAAGGCGTCAAAACGCTGTTTCCGAGCTTTATGCTAATAGTATGATGCGCGAGGAAATCCGCGATAGACTAAAAGACATATACGACCTAAATCGTATTTTAACACGCGTTATTTTCGGTAGCGTAAGCCCGAGAGAGTTAAATTCCCTAGCTTATACCGCCGAGCAAATTCCCTCTATCCGAAAATCGCTTGAAAACTCACAAAGCGCGCTTTTACGCACGATTTTTGATAACATTGACCCGCTTGACGACGTAAGGGAAATGATTACAAGCGCCATAATGGACGAGCCTGCCGCACTGCTTCGTGACGGCGGTTATATCCGCGAGGGCTTTAATGCCGACCTTGATATGCTTCGTGATATTCTCAATAACAGTAAGGGCTTTCTTGCTAAAATTGAAGCAACCGAAAAAGAGAGAACGGGCATAAGAACACTTAAGGTTGGCTATAACAAGGTGTTTGGATATTATATCGAGGTGTCCAATTCCTTTAAAGACCAAGTGCCTGAGGAATACATAAGAAAACAAACCCTAACCGGCGGCGAAAGATACATTACACAGGAGCTTAAGGAAATTGAGGCAAAGGTACTCAGCGCAGGTGAACGTTCCATCGCGCTTGAGCATGAGCTTTTTGCCGAGCTTAGAAATAAGGTTTCGGCAGAGCTTGATAGAATTCAAAGAACTGCCGATGCACTCTCGGTGCTTGACGTAATGTGCAGCTTTGCTCACGTTGCAGTTGCAAATAACTACGTTTGCCCGTCTATAAACGTATCGGGCGAAATCAGTATAAAAGAGGGAAGACACCCCGTTGTAGAGCAGCTGACGCTCACACCCTTCGTGCCGAATGACACAATGCTTGACACAAATAATACTGCAATAGCAACAATCAATCTGTTGTCTGTTGATCTTTTTTCTT
>CAZDLQ010000080.1:0-5381 GCA_964506315.1 uncultured Oscillospiraceae bacterium | reverse complement strand
GCTCTCTTGCGGTCAAACGCCCGATATTGAAAGAAAGCTCTCGCTTGCAAGCGCCATCGTGTTTATTAAATGCGAAAACGGCGTTTTGAAGTCGATAGAGGGTGCGGAGAGCGCACGCGCGATCAGCGGCGTGCGTGAGATTAGCTTTACTAAAAAAATCGGCGAGCGCGTCGGCGATATTCATAGCAGTAGCGACCGCGTGGGATTCATAATCGCACAGGCCGAGACGCCTGAAAAGGCACTCGAAATTTGCACAGCCGCCCAACAAATGCTCACTATACACGTAGAGTAAAAAACAAAAGCCTCCCTTGTAAAGGGAGGTGGCAAAACGAAGTTTTGACGGAGGGATTTTTAAAAAACAAAGCAACATAGAAATTACAAATCCCTCAGTCTTGCCTTACGGCAATCCAGCTCCCTTTACAAGGGAGCCTTATTTTTTCATTGACTATTCGTAGTGTGTGATTTTTATGAAATGTTCGCCTAATTTATAAGCGATGAAATAAACGGCTCGAAGGCGATGCCGTCGTTTACGTCGGTTTTGAAATTCGAGGTGTAGGTAGAGGCTTTTTCAACAAAGCTTGAGGCAAGAGCCGCCGCCTCAAAAAGAGGCATACCGTTTGTAACACCACCGCACAGCACCGATGCAAACAAATCGCCCGTGCCGGGATAGCTTATTTTGGCGCGCTTGTTAGAAATAATCTTAGTTTCGCCCGTTTTACTGTCAAAAACGGCGGTTTTAATGTCCTCGCCCGAAATTATTCCCGTAATCAGCACACTTCGCTTGCCCTTCATATTAAGACCGCAAAGCAGCTCTATAGCCTGCTTGTCACTAATCTCCTCACCGAGATATTCGCGGCCGAGCAGTATGCAGGCCTCGGTAATATTGGGCGTGATAATATCCGCGAGGGAAGCGAGCTTTCGCATTTTTTTACACATTTGCTCGTTGTAGGTGGTGTAAATTTTGCCGCCGTCACCCATTACGGGATCTACAAGCACAGTTCCGCCCTCATCTAAAAAGTCACCGATAAAATCGCAAACAATGTCAATTTGCTTTTCGCAACCGAGAAAGCCCGAATAAATCGTGTCAAATTTAAGAGAAAGCTTTTTCCACTGCGCTAAAAAGTCCGACATCTTGTCGGTGTAGCTGTCAAAAAAATAATTGGGGTAACCCGTGTGATTTGACAAAATTGCGGTGGGAACACAGCTGCAGCAAATGCCCATTGCCGAAATAACGGGAAGCGCAACTGAAACCGAGCACCTGCCAAAACCCGAAAAATCATTTACTACGGCACAGCGCTGAGTAGGTCTATCCATCAAATCACCCCTTTTTAAAAGTCACTTAATTATATAACAATTTTTAGTGTTTTGCAACAATACTACATAAAAAATTAACAAATTGTATTTGATTTTTATATATAAAAGTAATATAATGGTCTAAAGCAGTATTAAAAGCATTTTATGGAGGACCGTTATGGCCGAATATTTGCATTTATCATGTCCGGTTTGCAGTAAGGAGTTTGACGAAAACAGTGACGTTGTTGTATGTCCCGTTTGCGGCACTCCGCATCACCGTGAATGTTATAAAAGTATAGGCAGATGTGCTAATATAGATTGGCACGCTGAAAACAAGAGCTTTGCCCCCGAGCTCGCCCGTGCCGAGGCCGAGGGCGAGAAAAGCAGGCAAGCCGCAGGGGACGAAAAGCCTCAAGAAAACAGCGACAGCGAGGGCGTAACCTGCCGCCGCTGCGGACATAAAAACAGCGAGGGCACCGTTTTTTGCAATAACTGCGGGTTCCCCGTTTCAAGCGGCTTTGGTGAGGGCGCGTCGGGCGAGCAGTCGCAAAAAGGCTTCTCGGTTAGCTTTGGCCAAATTCCGTTTACGCCGCCCAATCCCAACGAGGATTTTGACGGCGTAGAGGGCTGGAAGATGGCCGCCGTCGTTCGCGAAAATCAGTTTAGCTTTATGCCTAAGTTTATGGCGTTTAAAAACGGAAAAAGTAAGGTTAGCTTTAACTTTTTCGCTTGCTTCCTCTCACCGTATTATTTCTTCTACCGCAAAATGTATTTGTGGGGAATTTTAGGGCTTTTGGTTGAGCTTTTGTGTTCAATTCCCAATACCTTATATATGATGACAAATCAGTATCTTTCAAAAGCATTAGACGTAACGGTAACCTGGGGTCTTGACCTTACAAAGCCACAGCTCAGTACACTTTTGACGCTTTATTATATAGCTTCGCTTGTGTCACTTGCGGCGCAAATTTTAAGCGGAGTGTTTGCAAACTATCTTTACTATAAAAAGTGTAACAAAACGGCCAAGCTACTTAGTAAAAAGGCCGCCACAAAGGATGAATTTCTTGCGCTCGCCGATAAAAAAGGCGGCGTAAACAGGGTAATAATTATAGTATTTATTTCGCTTACGTTTATCGCAAGCTGGAGCGCCAGCTTTATACTCACAAGCGGAATGTTCTAAAATAAAAGAAATGAGGGTCTAAAATGAAAATCAGAAAAGCGGTTATCCCTGCGGCAGGACTAGGCACACGCGTGCTTCCTGCATCAAAGGCTTGTCCTAAGGAGATGCTCAACATTGTTGATAAGCCTGCTATTCAGTATATCGTTGAAGAGGCAGTGGCTGCAGGAATTGAGGATATTCTCATCATAACAAATCGCGGCAAAGGCATTATGGAAGATCATTTTGACCGCGCTCCCGAGCTTGAGGAAAGGCTTCTTGCATCGGGCAAAACCGAAATGTATAATGAGGTTGTTTCGATTTCAAAGCTTGCTAATATAAGCTTTGTTCGTCAAAAGGAAACAAAAGGTCTTGGCCACGCTATTATGTGCGCTCAGTCTTTTGTCGGCAACGAGCCGTTTGCAATTCTTTACGGCGACGACGTTATTATGGGCAACGATCCCGTTTGCGGTCAGCTTTGCCGCGCTTATGAAGAATACGGCAAGGGCGTTGTAGGTATCAAAGAGGTGTCCAAAGAGGATATTCAAAAATACAGCTCTATGAAAACCGCTCACTTAAAGGATAATCTTTACACCATCACCGATATGATTGAAAAGCCCAAGCCCGGTGAGGAATTTTCGCTTTTCTCAATTCTCGGCCGTTGCGTTCTTCCGCCCGAGATTTTTGACATTTTAAAGGTTACCCCTCCCGGTGCAGGCGGTGAAATTCAGCTTACCGACGCTATGAAGGCTCTCGCTCTTAAAGAGGGTATGGTGGGTGTTGACTTTGTCGGCACACGCTACGATATGGGCAACAAGCTCGGTATGATGAAGGCTATCGTTGAAACCGCCTTAAAGCATAAAGAAATCGGCGCTGACTTCAGAGAATACCTTAAAAATCTTAAGTTTTAATTTTTAGAATTTAAAAGCTCCCCTTAACATACAATTTAGTAACGTATGTTAGGGGGATTTTTATGTTAAAAAAGCTTTTTTCTCTTGCCGTCTGCGCGGCGCTGTGTATTTGCCTGTGCTTTACTGCATCGGCTAACGAAGAGCTCAGTGTTTCGGACTACGTAACCACGCCTGCTTGGGCGCAGTCTACACAAACGGTGGCCGATGCAAGCAAACTAAACCTCGGCGGCAAATCAATTATGCTTGTCGAGGAAACGACGGGCAGGGTACTTTACGAGCGCGATGCCGACGTTAAAATGCCGCCTGCCTCAATTACCAAAATTATGACGCTGCTGCTTACAATGGAAGCCATTGAGGACGGCAAATTTTCGCTCGACACAATAGCCACCTGCTCGGCGCACGCCGCATCAATGGGCGGCTCGCAAATTTGGCTAAAGGAAGGCGAGCAAATGAGCGTTGACGATATCGTCAAGGCGGTTTGCATAAAGTCGGCAAACGATGCCGCTGTTGTCCTTGCCGAACTGGTGGGTGGAAGTGAAGAGGTTTTTGTTTCAATGATGAACGAGCGCGCAAAACAGCTCAAAATGACTAACACCACCTTCAAAAACGCGTCGGGACTTGACGCCGACGGACATCTTTCAACCGCGCGCGATATTTCTATTATGTCACGCGAGCTTATGCGCCACGATAAAATCTTTGAGTACACAAAAATTTGGATGGATACCCTGCGCGGCGGCACAACCGAGCTTGTAAACACCAATAAGCTTATAAGATTTTATAAAGGCGCAACCGGACTTAAAACAGGCACCACCGACGGCGCAGGAAGCTGTGTTTCGGCAACCGCCGAGCGCGATGGTCTTTCACTTATTGCGGTGGTAATGGGCTTTCCAAACAGCGACACCCGTAACGCCGCCGCTAAAAAGCTGCTCGACTTCGGCTTTGCAAACTATCAGGTCATACAGCCAAAGGTGAGCGAGGACATTCCGAAAGAAATTAAGGTTACAGGCGCGGTTAGTGAGAGCGTTAAAATAAAAAGCGCCACGCCACCGTCAATTTTAACTGAAAAGGGCGGCGAAAATAAAATAGAAACACGCATTACCGTGCCCGAAACACTAAAAGCGCCGATAGGCGCAGGACAAAAAATCGGTCAGGCGCAAATTTTCCTAAACGGAAACCTTTCGGGAGAATACGAAATTTTAACAGCCGAGGCGGCCGAGGAGCTAACCTTCCTGCGAGCATTCCTCGATATTTTAAAGGTAATTTTCTAATTTGTAAAAAAATTAAAAAAATTTCGTTTTATGCGCGGCTTTCTCTTGAAAAATGCTTTGAAGTATAGTAGAATATAATAAAGAAGAAACTTCAAATGAGAGGAAACCCCAAATGGCGCTTAAATTTAATGAAAACTACACAAAAGGATTTGTGGCACAGCACGAGCTCACGGCTCTTAAGGAGCAGGTGCTTTTAGCACATAATACACTACATAACAAAACCGGTCTCGGAAACGACTTCCTCGGTTGGCTCGACCTTCCGGTTGACTACGATAAAGACGAGTTTGTAAGAATTAAAGAGGCCGCTAAGAAAATCAAATCCAATACTGAGGTTTTCATTGTAATCGGTATCGGCGGTTCGTACCTCGGTGCAAGAGCGGCTATCGAGTTCATCCGCTCACCTATGTATAACAATCTTAAAAAGGATACACCCGACATTTACTTTGCAGGAAACAGCATCAGTGCTGATTACTTAAACGAGCTTTTAGAGATTTGCGAGGGCAGGGACGTTAGCGTAAACGTTATCTCAAAATCGGGAACAACTACCGAGCCTGCAATCGCTTTTAGAGTTTTCAAAAAGCTTTTAGAGGATAAGTACGGCATCGACGGCGCGCGTGAGAGAATCTTTTGCACCACCGATAAGGCGCGCGGCACTCTTAAAGAGCTTGCCGATAGAGAAGGCTATGAAACCTTCGTAGTACCCGATGACGTCGGCGGTAGATATTCGGTTTTAACTGCAGTAGGCCTTCTTCCTAT
>CAZDLQ010000079.1:0-5402 GCA_964506315.1 uncultured Oscillospiraceae bacterium | reverse complement strand
ATCTCAAGCGCCCGACTTAGCGCCCGTAATGTTCGCCCTTGCGGCAGTTTACGGGGACACTACCTTCACAGGCACGGCACGGCTTAAAATAAAGGAAAGCGACAGGGCCTCGGCAATGGCGCAGGAGCTTTTAAAGCTCGGCGTTAAATGTGAGGTTTTGGAAAACTCGGTAAGAGTTTTCGGCGGTCAAATAAATAAGCCCACCGAGATTTTATGCTCGCATAATGATCATAGAATTGTTATGTCGCTTTCACTACTGCTTTCAAAGGTCGGCGGAGAAATTGACGGCGCCGAGGCGGTTGCAAAAAGCTATCCCGACTTTTTTGATAATCTAAAAAAACTTAACATAGGACTTGAAATTTATGATAATTAACAATTCAATGAAAATTTTGATAGTGGGCCTCGGACTGCTCGGCGGAAGCTACGCCAGGGCGCTCACTAAAAAAGGTTACAGCGTTTCGGCTATAACCTTGGATGAGGAATCGGTGCAGTTTGCACTAAATGAGGGCATAATTGAAAAGGGAAGCACCGAGGTTGATAAAGAACTTATAGACGAAGCCGACCTTATAATTTTTGCCCTGTATCCGCACACCTTTGTAGAGTGGATAAAGAAAAACGGCCACCTCATAAAAGAGGGAACGGTGCTCACCGACGTAACGGGCGTAAAGGGCTGTGTAGTTTATGAGGTGCAGGAAAGCTTACCTAAGGGCGTCGAGTTTATCGCGGCGCACCCAATGGCGGGTAGAGAGGTTTGCGGCGTTAAGAATAGCGATGATTCTATTTTCAGCGGCGCTAACTATATCGTAGTGCCGACCGAGAAAAACAGTTTTTCGGCAATTGAGCTTTGTAAAAGCTTGGGAGAGGAGCTTGGCTTTGCCGACGTTTCGGTGCTTTCGCCCGAACGCCACGACGAAATGATAGCCTTCCTCTCACAGCTTACTCACTGTATTGCGGTTTCGCTTATGTGTGCCTGTGACGATCCCAACTTAGAGAGATATACGGGCGACTCGTTTAGGGATTTAACCCGTATTGCAAATATAAACGACGAAATGTGGAGCGAGCTTTTCCTCTCGAATAGAGAGCCCCTGCTTTCACAAATGGACGGTTATAGAAAAGCCTTTGACAGACTTTATGACTGTATAAAAAATGATAATAGGGAAGAAATGCGTAGTATGATGCGCATTTCCACCGAACGACGTCAGCGCTTTAATAAGAAAGGAAAATAAATATGAATATGCAATTTAACAGAAAACTCCCCATCCCCAAGGATATAAAAGAACAGTATCCGCTTACCGAAAAAATGATTGCCGTTAAAGAGGCAAGAGATAAGGAAATCCGCGCCGTTTTCACAGGTGAAAGCGATAAATTTATTCTTATAATCGGTCCTTGCTCGGCAGATAATCACGACTCGGTATTAGATTACATCTCGCGTCTTCGCAAGGTGCAGGATAAGGTTGAGGATAAGATTTTAATTATTCCGAGAATTTACACCAACAAGCCGCGTACAACAGGTGACGGCTATAAGGGTATGCTCCATCAGCCCAACCCCGACGAAAAGCCCGATATGCTAAAGGGCATCATTTCTATCCGCGACGTGCATACAAGCGCCCTTCGCGACTATGATTTCTCCTGCGCTGACGAGATGCTTTACCCCGAAAACTACCGTTATCTTTCCGACCTTCTTTCCTACGTTGCAATCGGCGCGCGCTCGGTTGAAAATCAGCAGCACCGCCTTACCGCAAGCGGACTTGATATTCCCGTCGGAATGAAAAACCCCACAGGCGGCGACAACAGCATTATGATGAACGCCATCACCGCCGCACAGCATCAGCACACCTTCCTCTATAGAGGTTGGGAGGTTGAGAGTAAGGGCAACGATTTAGCTCACGCCATTCTTCGTGGTTACACTGATTTTGCAGGCAAAAACGTGTCCAACTATCACTACGAGGACTTAGTTAAGCTTATCGAGGCGTATAGCAAAACCGAGCTTAAAAATCCCGCCGCAATTATTGACACCAACCACGCAAACTCGGGTAAGAAATACTTAGAGCAAATAAGAATTGCCAAAGAGGTTGTCCACAACAGAAACGAAAACGCCGATATTAAGAAGCTTGTAAAGGGCCTTATGATTGAAAGCTATATTGAGGACGGCGCACAAAAAGCAGGCGAGCATATCTACGGCAAATCCATCACCGACCCCTGTCTTGGTTGGGATAAAACCGAACAGCTTATTTTAGACCTCGCCGATAGACTTTAAACCTAAAAAGAGCAGAATAGTCTGCTCTTTTCAGTTACTCTTTATATCATCAATGATAAGCTTTATATGGGCAATGTTCGAGTTTGAAAGCCCGGTAACTTCAATATATTTTCTATCATCAAGGCCTAAAAGATAGTCGGTTGAAACAGAGAATACTTTTGCGAGCTTTATCAGCATATCTATAGATGGTTGGATGTTGTCGTTTTCCCAATTTGAAACACTTTGCTTGGTAACCCCGAGCCGTCCCGCAAGCTCGACCTGACTTATTGAGTTTGCTATGCGAAGACTGCGAATACGTTCACTTAACATAACCTATCTCCTAACAAAAAATTACAATACTATTGTATGTTTTTTATTGACAATTTCAAAATACTATAGTATTATTATTTTGTACTTTTTTATAGAAAAGGAGTCTTAAAATGAGAAAAAGTAACCTCGCAAACAAAATTGTTTCTTTGGTGCTATCTGTTTGTCTTTTAATTTGTGCAATGCCGGTATTGGATATTTCTGCAAGCGCGGCATCGCTGACAGAAGCAGAGTTCATATCAAAGATATCCGCTCTTAAAAGTGAGTACCCTCACGGAAAGTATTGGAACAAGTATAACGGAACCGACTCAAACGGAGTTGCAAAAGCGGGTTCGGTAGCTTGTAAAGGCGTTTCAAACTATACCGGTTCCAGCTGCGTTAGTCACGGATATTGTGCGTATGGCGGAAGCTGTACCTGTGATTGCGGATATTATTACGGATGGCAGTGCTTTGGATTTGCAAACCTAATGGCATATAAAACTTTCGGCTCCTATGCAACAACCAACTATTATTCATCGGGTGTTAACACGTCAAAGGGCTGGAAATACTATACAAGTGTATCCGAATATTATGCGGGTGACGTTGTAAGGATAAACAATAATCATTCCATATTCATTATAAAGGTTGACGGCTCAACAGTGTACTATGTTGATTGTAACTATAGCGGTCCCTGTAAAATAAACTGGAACAACAGTATTTCTGTTTCTTCATTAAAATCAAAGACAACCTTTGTTGTTCACATGAGCGGCAATACCTTAAAGGGCGTGGAAACAAAGCATAAACTTACCGTTCAGTATAATGCAAACGGCGGCGAAATTCCCGGCTCGGATACAGCGGTACAGTACAAGGTTGTTACAAGTGCCGGACTTAATATGCGTAAATATGCTGATGTTGATTCCGAGATAGTAGGCGGAGTCGGTGTAAATAAAACCTTCACTGTAACCGATGTTGAATATGCCGACGGTTATACTTGGGGATACACTACATTTAACGGAAACAGCGGTTGGTGTGTTATCTCTGAAGACTGGACAACTCAGGTAACCTCACGTAATACAGAATACTACTTAACTGCTTCGGGTATGGTTTATGTCAGCTCTGCCGATGAAGTAAAAAATCATGTTATGACATACGGAACATATTATGAATATGGTCTTTTTTCTCCCGAAACTTTTGGTATTGTAAGAGACGGTTATAAATTTGTCGGCTGGGCATACGGAAGTGAAATTATAGATGAAACTGTAGGAATATATCCGGAGGACATTGTTGCCGAGCTATCATCTTCTGATAGAGAAATAATAGTTTATGCTGTGTGGGAAGAAACTGAATGTACACATAATTATAACACGCAAACAACGGCACCCACATGCACAGGGGCAGGGTATACAACATATACGTGTTCTGAATGCGGCGATAGCTACACAGCTGATGAAGTAGAGGCACTCGGTCACAGTTATGAGGAAACTGTTACGCCTCCTACCGCTACTGCACAAGGTTACACAACCTATACATGTGCCGCTTGCGGTGACAGTTACAAGGATAACTACACTGCCGCAACAGGTAATAAAGTACAAAATATGCAGGTTTCCGCAACCGATACAGATATTACAGTGACATGGGATGCAATAGAAGGCACCACCAAATATAATCTCTACGTTAAGAACCAAGAGGGAACAACAATTATCACAAGGGCTCTTGATGCTACCTCAACAAGCGTCACTCTCTCTTGGCCTAATGAGCTTGAGTGGGATGAAACCTATTCAATTGGTATTAGAGCAAGAACAACCACTTGGCTTGACACCGCTTATGTTGAAGCTGCTCTCGTAGTAGACGATAGAATTGTAGACGTTAAAACCGAGTCTGTCGGTAGAACTATTCAGGTTAATTGGAAAGCTTATGAGGGCGCAACACAGTATTACGTATACGTATATGAAAAAGGCGCATATAGTGAGGGAGCAATTACAAGCGTTAAGGCCACCACAAACTCGGCTACTATAATAAACGCTATTTCTCCCGAAACAGATTATGAGGTACGAGTAATTGCAACCAAGGGCGTAACAAAAATGGCAACAATTGATGCGCTTTCGGTTGATGCAAGACTTAACGTGTTTACTCCCGACGCCTTTACAAACCGCGGCATTACACCTAATAAGGTTGCGGTAAGTTTTGATGAGGTAAGAGGTGCAGATAAGTATTGGGTGTATCTTACTCCCGTAGGTGAAGGCGAAACAATCGTAAAAGAATCCACAAAGGCTATAGCATCAATATCAGGCCTTGCACCTAATACAACGTATAACGTACAAATACAGGCAAGAATTACCGATGCCAACGGAAAGACGCACTATAGCGGACAATCAGAGGTTGTCGGCACCATCACCACAACCGATTGGGAGGAAATAAGCTTCACAGCCACCTCAACCGAAAGCGGCGCAAACCTTACCTGGACTGCTCCCACTAACGCTTATAGTTACATAATTTACCGTTCAACAAATGGCGGCAAATCTTACAAGAAGCTTGCTACAATCAGCGACGGAGCAACAATAAGCTATGTTGACACCGCCGCAAAGAATGGTTACATATATGCTATTAAAACACAACTGCAAGACGATTATATCACTGCAACCAGCGGCCTTGTTAAGTCGGCGGCTATTGTAAAATAGGTGAAGCGTAAACAGTTTGGCAATAGTATAATAAAAGCAAAACAAACCCCTCCGCAACAAGCGGAGGGGTTTTGTGGCCCTCTTGTAAAGGAAGGTGGATTTGCCGCAGGCAAAGACGGAGGGATTCAAATAAAAACGGAACGTCGAAAATAGCCGTTCCCTACATTGTTTAAACTAACGCT
>CAZDLQ010000078.1:0-5414 GCA_964506315.1 uncultured Oscillospiraceae bacterium | reverse complement strand
TTTTTTCTCCATATTTGGAATTATTCCTTTAATAGCTTTAAAATATTTTCGGAATCTATACCGTATTCATTGAATGCTTCAGCAACGCTTTGATGCGGCACAAAGGTATTTCCAAGAGTTCTTGTTCGGTATTTGCCCGAAAAGCCCTTTTGCACAAGTATATTGCCTAATTTTTGAGAGATAGAGCCGTTTTCTACGCCTTCCTCCACAAAAATAACGTCATTATATTCCATTATACTATTGACAATATCATCAGTAAGAGAAAGATTTACAAGCTTTAAAATATCGGCTCCGCCGCCATGTTTTTCAAGAGCCTCTACCGCTTTCGCACACTCCACGTAAATACGGCCATAGGTCACAATAAGCTTTTTGTCAGCGTTTTCAGTATCAGTATGATAAAATGCGCTATCAATAGCCGATATGTCGTATTTTTCGCGCAGTGCCTCTTGATTTCCGCGCGGATATCTAACTGCAACTATTCCGCTTTGGGTGTAAATAGCGTTGTATAAACAGTCCTTTAATTCACTTAAATTTGACGGTGAAAAAATGGTTACGTTAGGGATAGTGGAAAGAAAAGCAACGTCAAAAACACCTTGATGTGTTTCCCCGTCCTCGCCCACAATTCCTGCTCTATCAACTGCTAAGACAATATGCTGATTGTCGATAGCTGCATCGTGAAGAATTTGGTCGTACGCACGTTGTAAAAAGGTTGAATAAACCGCAACAACGGGTATCATACCGTTTTTAGCAAGTCCCGACGCGCAGGTTACAGCTAAAGACTCAGCAATACCCACGTCGAGAAATCTTCTCGGGAACTCGGATGCAAACTTGTCAAGTCCCGTTGCATATTTCATTGCGGGGCAAATCGCAACAAGCTTCTCATCCTTTTTGCCAAGCTCAACCATATAGTTTCCAAAAGCCTCGGAAAAGCCGTCGGACGTTTTGTTTTGCGGATTTCCAACGCTTGGATCAAAGGGCTTCACTCCGTGATATGCGCCGGGGTTATCCTCGGCATACTTATACCCTTTACCTTTTACCGTATTAACGTGTATGAAAACCGGTTTATTAACCGACTTTGCGCGGCTCAATACATCGCATAAGGAATTTACATCGTGACCGTCAACGGGTCCCATATACGAAAAGCCAAATTCCTCAAACCAAGTGGTATGATAAAGGGCGTACTTAAGCATTGATTTTGAGCGGACAATTCTTCTTCTTAATTTCTTTCCGATAAACGGAATGTTAGAAATTAGGCGCTCAATATTATCTTTCATTTTAAAATATTTCGGCCTGACTCTTATTTCGGAAAGATACTTTGCAAATCCGCCTTTATTTTTAGAAATACCAACCTTATTATCGTTTAAAATTACAATTAGCCTATCGTGATACCTACCAATATTGTTTAAGCCCTCATAAAACAAGCCACCGCTTGCAGCACCGTCGCCAATTATAGCAACTACGTGACCATCGTCGCCCGATATACTTTTCGCTCTTGCAAGACCAAACGCGGCTGCGAGCGAGTTACTGCTGTGACCGACAACGAACGGATCGTGCTCGCTTTCTTTAGGATTAGGAAAGCCCGACAAGCCACCCTTTTTACGAAGGGTTGAAAACCTGTTTTTCCTACCTGTAAGCATCTTATGGGCGTACGCTTGATGTCCAACGTCCCAAACAATTTGGTCAATTGGACTGTCAAAAATACGATGAATAGCAACCGCCAACTCAACCGTTCCAAGATTGGAAGACAGGTGTCCCCCGCTCTTAGAAAGAGACTGAATTAGTGATTGTCTTATTTCATCACAAAGCTTTGTGAGCTCATTTTTTTCTAACTTTTTCACATCTTGAGGAAGGTCAACCTTGCTCAAAATATTATCTTGTTCTTGCATAACAATTACCTTTTTATTTATTTCTATTGCATAAGCTTTTTGAAAGCTTAACTAAAAAATCGGTATCATCAAACGCGTTTAAAGCATCAATAGCACCCTCAGTCAGTTCCTTAGCCTTTTCTAAAGATGCTTCAACACCGAAAAACGAAACAAAGGTGCTTTTATCATTTTTATCATCACTACCAATAGGCTTGCCTAAAATCTTTTCATCACCTATTGTGTCAAGAACATCGTCAACTATTTGGAAAGCGAGTCCAACATTATCGGCATAGGTTTCGGCGGCTTTGATTTGTTCTTCGCTTCCGCCGCCCAAAATCGCGCCGCAAACCGCCGCCGCACGCAGTAATGCGCCGGTTTTATCTCGGTAAAGCTTAATAAGTGTATCATAATCTATTTTTTTACCCTCATTAGTGAGGTCAATGATTTGGCCGCCGATCATTCCGTCAGCACCCGAGCATTTTGCAATTGTAGCGGCAGCCGCTATCTTTCTATCGCTCGAAATATTGTTACAAGACGAAAGCATGGTTTCAAAAGCAAGATTTAAAAGCGCATCACCTGCTAAAAGCGCGTTTGCTTCTCCAAACGCCTTGTGGCACGACGGCTTGCCTCTCCGAAAATCGTCATCATCCATACAAGGCAAATCGTCGTGTATTAAAGAATAGGTGTGAATCATTTCAAGCGCACATGCAAAAGGTAGTGCATCCTCAGCTTTGCCGCCGCAAATTCTATTAAATTCAAGCAAAATAATAGGTCTTATGCGCTTTCCGCCGGCGCTAATGCTGTAATTCATCGCATCAAACAAAACCTGCTTTAGCTTATCGGAACGATTTAAATATTTCTCAAGCTGTGACTCCACCAGCGAACATAAATCGTTCATTTTAGATTGAAAATTAAGCATAGTAATCCTCTTTATTCCTCGTTCTTAACGGAAATCATTGTGAAATTGTTAATCTTTTCGTGTGCCTGCTCTAATTTTAAGTTGCAGTGAGCGCAAAGCGAGGTTGCTTCTTCAAAAAGCTTTAAGGAGTCATCGAGCGAGCATTCTCCTTTTTCTAAAACTGCAACGATTTCTTCTATTCTTTTTAATGCTTCTTCAAAGGATACGTTATTATTTTCCAAGAGCATTTCCCTCCCTCTTATCTACGACAATGGCGTCAAATTCTCCGTCAAAGGTTTTTACTAAAACCTTATCGTCCACGGACAAATCACTTACTGAAACCGCTTGTCCGTTTTTTGTCACCACGCTGTATCCGCGCGACAAAACCTTAAGCGGACTTAAAGCGTCAAGCTTAGTACTAACGGTTGCAAGCGTCGACGTCATAACAAGATTTTTCTTTTCAATTGCGGCGTTGAGCCTGTTTTTTAAATTATTAAAACTGTTTATTCTTGATTCTATAATAAGACTTGGATTATTAAGACACGGTCTTGACATCAAATCAGCAAGTCTTTGTTTTCTATTTAAAAGATAAAATTCCGCATTTTTTAGACAAGGTCTACTCGACTGGGAGAAAAGCTGTGTGCTTAAGCTTTTTATCTTATTTAAAAGAGCGACTCGCGCTCCCTCAAACAATTCCGAAAGCCTGAAAATCACGGAATTTTCATCGGGCACCGATAACTCCGCCGCCGCTGACGGTGTGGGAGCGCGAAGGTCGGCAACAAAGTCAGCTATGGTAAAATCCGTTTCGTGTCCAACGCAGGAAACAATAGGTATTTTTGAGTTAAAAATCACATAAGCGAGCTGTTTATCATTAAAGCACCATAAATCCTCGGTGCTGCCGCCGCCTCTTCCAAGCAAAATCACACCCACCTGTTGCGACGCGTTAAAATACTCAATGCCTGCAATAAGCGTCTTTGCGGCGTTATCGCCCTGCACTACAGCAGGATACAAAAACAAGTCACAAATAGGATATCTTCTTTTGAAAATATTGAGCATATCCTGTAATGCCGCGCCGGTTGGTGAGGTAATTATTCCGATTTTTTGCGGAAATTGCGGTAGTTTTTGTTTGTGAGATACATCAAAAAGGCCTTCTTTTTCAAGCTCGTCCTTTAGTTGAGCAAATGCAACCGACAGGTCGCCGACACCTTGAGGAATTATTTCTTTAACGTATAACTGATAGTTTCCGTCCTTTTCGTAGACTGAAACCTGTCCACATAAAATAACCTTTTGACCGTTTTGTGGCAAAAATTTAAGCTTAGATGCATACTGATTAAACATAATTGCCTTAACAGCTGCATCCGAATCCTTTAGCGAAAAGTAAAAATGTCCGCTTTTGTGATTTACAAAGTTTGATATTTCTCCGCTAACGTAAATATTTATAAGCTTAACGTCGTGATCGATTTTAAGCTTAATATACCTATTTAGCTGTGAAACGGTTATCACGTTATCCATCTTAATCCTCACTTAGAAAAATCAAATTCCGAAATCCCTTGTGAATATGCTTTTTGTGTTAAAATCGCTATTCCTGCGGCGTTATCACTACTGAAACGAGGCTCGGCAAAATAACCGCCAAACTCTTTTTTCAGGTGCTCTTGTATGTATTTGTTAGACATAACACCGCCTGCAAATACAAACGGTAATTCAGGGTAAGCTTCTCTTGCGTTACGGCAAACAGCGGTTAGGGTTTTGAGAATGTAATCAATGCAAAACTTGGCTATATCACAGTTCAATTCACTATTCTCAAGCATTTTTTTGCATTTATTCTCGACGCCCGACAGCGAACAGTCAAGCCCTTTAACAAATGGCTTAATTTTAAAATCCTTAACCGAAAGATTTGCAAGCCCTTCAAGCTCAGGTCCGCAAGGAAAATTAAGCCCAAGCATTACTCCAACGCGGTCAACCGCTTGTCCTGCCTTTAAATCAAGGCTTTTTCCAATGCAACGCGGCATAATGATTTTATCTTTGTCGGGCGCAACTTTTATAAGGTCGGTAGTACCGCCCGAAACGTGCAATGCAAGAAATTCATTTTTAATAAGATCGAGCTTATCAACTGAATACAGCGCCGCGGCAATATGTCCACGCTGATGAGAAAACTCAAATGCAGGTATTTTGTATGCCGATTTTAGACATTGCGCAACCATTTTTCCAACAAGGAAGCACGGCATATACGAGCCTTCGTTATCACACGGAAAGGCCGAAAAACCAACTGCAACGGGCAAAGCATCAATTTGCGATAAAACCTTACTCGCAACGTCGCCGAGCTGTTTGACGTGCAAAAAGACAGCGTCACTTTGCCGCAGTCCACAAGAATTTTCCGACACCTGCAAAAGCAGTTTTTCGAAAATCATCTCGCCCGTTTCACTGTCATAAGCCGCAACCGACGTTGTATAATTACTTGTATCTATCCCTAAAAAAACAGACACTATTTTTCTTCCCCTTCACCGCTTTCCAAAGCCTTAACATACGATCCGAGAATTCCGTTTACAAAAGCAAAGTCATCCTCGCCACCGTATTTTTTAGAAAGCTCAACAGCCTCGTTTATTGTAACGCTTACGGGAATATCGTCAAAATGCATCATCTCGCCTATTGCA
>CAZDLQ010000077.1:0-5420 GCA_964506315.1 uncultured Oscillospiraceae bacterium | reverse complement strand
TTTGCCATAAAAATATGCACCTCCAAAAGTGTCTAACTTTTGGGGTGCATATCAAAAGGGTGGTTTTTTACTTTGCTTTATTTACTTATTTACCGCTTCTTTCTTTTCCCATAAAGAATAGTGTTAAAAGGCCGGGGCCGGTGTGTGCGCCGATAATTGCGCCGATCTTGGAATAGAAAATGTCCTTAAATCCAAATTTATCACGCATCATCTCGGCAAAGGGAACAATGTCAGCCGCGTTGTCGGCGTCGCAAACGTAAAGTGTTTGCTCGCTCGGGTTTTCGCAGTTGTCCTCGATATACTTTGCAACGGTGTTCCAAGCCGATGTAGTTCCGCGGCATTTTGCAAAAGCTTTGAGCTCGCCGTTGTGGTCAACGTGCAGTACGGGGAAAATGTGAAGAGCCTTTGAGAAGATCATTCCCGTTTTGCTGACTCTTCCGCCGCGGTAGAGGTAGGTAACGTCGTCGGTGGTAAAGCAGGCGTGAACGCGCTTTGCATTAGCCTTTGCCCACTCGCTGCACTCCTCAAAGCTCACGTCACTATCTCTCTTTTTAGCGCACTCGATGGCAAGCATACCGCTTCCTGCCGAGGTCATAAACGAGTCGATAACCGCGATTTTGCGCTCAGGATATTTTTCCATAAGCTCGCCTGCAGCTCTGACTGCATTTGAGTAGGTGCCCGAAATGCCGCTGGACATACAAATGTGGATAATATCCTTGCCGTCTTTTAAGACAGGCTCCCAAAACTCGTTAAAATCGTACTCATTGAGCTGTACGGTGGTCGGCATTTTGCCGTCGCGCATAATGTCGTAGAAAGCAGGAATCTCGTCGTGCTTCATATTGTCGGTGTGCTCAACACCGTCAACTACGTATTTCATGTGAATGGGTATAATTCCAATGCTCTCGCAATATTCTCTTGAAAGGTCGCAACCGCTGTCGGCGGTAATAACGTAATTAGCCATAACTTGCCTCCGAAAATCATTATGCTTATATTATATTACCACAAAACCTGCTTGTCACTCTATAAAACTTTATAATTGTTCTACCTTTTAGGTTTGGAAAAGTAGAAAAAAATTGCCACTCTACTCACGGTAGAGTGGCAAAAACCGACAAATTTTATTCGCCCTGCTCGGCTGCTGACTCGCTGTTTCTCTTTGCGCCCTTTAGGAATATAAAGGCCGAGAAGAAGACGGTAATGGGAACTGCAAGCAGTATACCGATACTACCCACAACCGACTGAATTACCTCAACAAGCAGCATTTCATAGTTTAAGAGAAGTGCCAAATCCTGCGTGTATGCGGCAAAGAGAAGAATGGTTGCCATACTGCCGCCCACGTAGGCAAGAATAAGGGTGTTTGTCATAGTTCCAATGGCATCACGGCCAATGTTCATACCCGAAATAACAAGCTTTTTAAAGGAAGGCTCGTGCATTTGTGTGGACAGCTCGTACATTGCCGAGGCAAGCGACATTGCAACGTCCATAATCGCACCGAGCGAACCGATTAGTATGCTTCCCCAAATAAGCGCGGGAAGATTTAACGAAACGCCGCCCTCAAGCATTGTGAGGAAAAGATAATCCTGGTCGAGAATACCCGTAATACCAAAGGCGCGGTTTATAAAGAATGCAAGCACGCCCGAGGCGAGTATTCCGCCCGCGTTTCCGATAACTGCACAAAGTGTTTTGCTGTTCCAGCCGTTTAGGATGCACAGCGACGAAAGAATAACAAACATCGTTACGATAATGGTCCAAACGTAGATGTTTTGTCCAAGCAGCACCGACGGTATGTATAGCGAAAAGACCGCCCAAACTGTCAGCACAAGGGAAATGATGGTCGAAATACCCTTTGTGCGCCCAATGAGCAGTATCGCCGCAAGAAAGCCTAAAACCAAAAATAAAACGCCAAAGGTGTGGTTAACTCCTGCAAACGACCAGCCGCTGATAATGCCCGAAGTGTCGGTCGGCTCTTGGTAGATTACAAGTATCTTGTCACCCGGCTCGACCTTTTCGGGTACAGGCGGTGACATCTCGTCAAGCAGCTGCGTCATATTAAAGGACTGCCCTTTAAATTCGCCGCTGTTAATTTCCGCCTTGAAAACTATCGTGGTAGCGGTTTTGTTGTGAACGTTTTGCTGTGTTTGCTCGGCGATAATTTCTAAAACGGTTGCTTTTTCAAAGCTATCGTCGGTTGAGGCGGCAGGAGTGTATTTGCAAAAAAGCCCTGCGACAAGTATAAAGACAACCGAGAGCACAACCGTTACAAGCTGCTGAAAAAATGAGCTTTTTAAAAACCTTTTCATTGCTCGTCCTCCTCGTTTTTGCATTTTACCATAAACTCGACAATGTCGGTAAGGGTAGTGAGCATTTCCTTTTTGCTTTGTATTTTAACCGAAAGATAGGGCGTTTTTCCGTTTGAAAGGAAAACCTTGCGTGAAAACTCACTTGACGCCTGCGCAAGCAGTCGCAAATCAGGCTTGTCGAATAAAATCACGACAAAATCGCTCTTTTGCGATATTTCAACAATGCCGATTTGCATAGCAAGACTTCGTAAGAGCGCCACCGCAATAAGCAAATGCACCTCACCGGGCGGCTCACCGAAACGGTCGATAAGCTCGTCGGTAACGTCCATTGCGTCCTCGTCGGTTTTTATCATTGCAATACGCCTGTAAATTTCAATGCGCTGTACGTTGTCGTCGATGTATTCATTTGGAATGTGCGCCGAAATGGGCAGGTCAATAAGACATTCGTTGTCGCTACTCTTGATTTCCTCACCCTTTTCCTCGGCAATAGCCTCGTTTAAAAGCTTTAGGTACATATCGTAGCCAAC
This sequence comes from uncultured Oscillospiraceae bacterium, assembly GCA_964506315.1. Taxonomy (GTDB): domain Bacteria; phylum Bacillota; class Clostridia; order Oscillospirales; family Ruminococcaceae; genus SIG578. Next base: position 2,596 of record CAZDLQ010000077.1, on the reverse strand, counting down.
CGCATCCATGTGACCGTGCTGTTGTGCGCCGAGTATGTTGCCTGCACCCCTGATTTCAAGGTCGCGCAGGGCAATTTGAAAGCCCGAGCCAAAAGCGGTAAAATCACGGATAGCCGAAAGCCGCTTTGCCGCCACGTCGGAAATCTCCTTGCCGGGACGGAAGGTAAAATAGGCATAGGCGCGCCGCGACGAGCGTCCGATTCTACCACGAAGCTGATAGAGCTGTGAAAGGCCCATTCGGTCGGCGTCCTCAACAATAAGCGTGTTGCAGTTTGCAACGTCGACGCCCGTTTCGATGATGGTGGTGCAAACAAGCACGTCAATTTCGTGCTCGACAAGCTGCCGCCAAATTTCCTCAAGCTGCTGCGAGGTCATAGCGCCGTGCGCAACCGCAATTCTCGCGTCGGGCAAAGCGCTCCTGAGCGCCGCCGCCTTTTTATCTATGTCTTCAATTCGGTTGTGCAGGTAGTACACCTGACCGCCGCGAGAAAGCTCCTTTTCAATGGCGCTGATGAGAAGCGCACGGTTGTATTCAAGCACAAAGGTTTGAACGGGATAACGGTCAAGCGGCGCTTCCTCAAGCATAGAAATATCACGGATACCGCTCATCGCCATATTAAGCGTGCGGGGGATAGGCGTTGCCGAGAGGGTTAGCATATCCACCGAGGTGAACGCCTCTTTAAATTTTTCCTTGTGAGAAACGCCGAAACGCTGTTCCTCGTCAATAATGGCAAGACCAAGGTCTTTGAACACCACGTCCTTTTGAATAAGACGGTGGGTGCCGATTATTATGTCAATTTCGCCGCGCGAAAGCTTTTTAAGGGTTTCCTTTTGTTGTTTTTGGTTTATAAAGCCCGAAAGCATCGCAACGGTAATGGGGAAGCCGTCAAAGCGCGCAAGCGCGGTTTTGTAGTGTTGCCAAGCTAAAATGGTGGTAGGCACCAAAATTGCACATTGCTTTGAGTCCATAACGCACTTCATAGCGGCACGCAGGGCAACCTCGGTCTTACCAAAACCAACGTCACCGCAAAGCACTCTATCCATCGGCACACTTGACTGCATATCACTCTTGATTTCCTCAATACACTTTATTTGGTCGTCGGTTTCGGTGTAGGGGAAACGGTCCTCAAAATCCTTTTGCCAGTCGGTGTCCTCGGAAAACTCAAAGCCCTTGGCCTGCATACGCTTGGAGTACAGCGCAATAAGCTCCTTTGCCATATCGCGCACAGCCTTTGAAACACGGCTTTTGGTGTTTTTCCAGGTGGTAGAGTTAAGCCTTGCAAGCTTTATACTGTCGTCAGCGGCGGCGCCGATGTATTTGGCAACCATATCAAGCTGTGTTACGGGTACGTATAAAACGTCACTGCCGCCGTACTGAATTTTTATGTAATCCTTGTAAATGCCTTGCATGTGGAGCTTTTGTATGCCCTTAAAAATACCTATTCCGTGCGCCGAGTGAACAACGTAGTCACCCACACTGACGCTGGACAGGTCAAAAACGGCCTTGTTCTTTTTGCGTTTTTCCTTTTTTGAGCTCTCACCCGAAAAGCTAATTACCGATACCTTCTCTATGGGGTACTCAAGGCAGGCCGAAAGCTGCGCCGAAACAATGTAAATCATAGGCGAGGTGCCAAGTGTTCCTTCACACTCATAGTTTTTGGCACATAAAAGCCCCGCGCCCGTAAGATCGCGGTAAAGCACGTCGCAAAGGGCTTCGTTTTTGGCGGCAAGCACAATGCTATAGCCGTCGGAAAGGGATTTTTTAAGCTGCTCGGGCAAATTCGACGGCTTTAAAGACAAGCCGCCCGACATTGACGCCCTGATGGAAATAAACTTTTTAGGCTGCAGCAGTGCAAATTTTCTTGCAAAGGTGTCCATTAAAAGACAGCGGCCGCTTGTTAAATAATCTAAAAGCTCGTCGATAGAATAGCAAAACGAATCGCAGGTGTAGGGGATTTCTCCCGAAACTGCAAGCTCGCTAATTTGCAAATTCAAGCGGTCAAAAAAGCCTTTGGCCGCTTCCATACAGTCGCTCGGCTCGCAAACAAAAACGTTGCCGTTTACGTAATCTATCGGCCACGACACGCGGCTCGATAGCGGAATATATTTGTCGGCGCAGTAATACGCCTCGTTTTCAATTAGTGAAATATCAGCGGCAAGAGTTTTCTTTTGAGAGTCGGTTTTCGCCCTTTTTAAAAGCGAGTTTAATTCATCTAAAAGCTCACTGCCGACAAAAAAGTTCTCACAGCAGGGTGTAACGGTAAAGGCGTCAGCGCTCTCACGGCGCCTTTGCGTGTCTATGTCAAAGGGCGAGATGCTGTCGACCTCGTCACCCCAAAATTCAATTCTATACGGCTCGCTTTGGCTGGGGCAAAATATATCAAGTATGCCGCCGCGCACCGAAAACTGTCCAATACCGTCAATTTGCGCGCGCCGCACGTATCCGCCCGAAACGAGCCTGTCAAGAAGCCTATCCAAATCAACGCTCTCGCCCGTTTTAAGTGTGAAGGTGGTGCCGTTGAGAAGCTCGGGCGAAGGGCAAAACTGCATTGCCGCCGAAACGGGCAGTACAAGCGTGTCACCCGCGCCGCTAAGA
>CAZDLQ010000076.1:0-5493 GCA_964506315.1 uncultured Oscillospiraceae bacterium | reverse complement strand
ATATCAAAGCCGGGCAGCTGTGCTCTCCACAAAACGAGCTTGTTAACTGCCTTACTGTTGTAGCCCGAGATATACATATCGTATGGCACAGCAATAACACTTTGGTAATCGGTTTGTGCTACCTTAAATTTGCCGTTGTCAAACCACTCGTTGACTGTACCGCCAAATCTTACCTCGTAGCTTTCATCCTGTCTTGGCTGAAGCCAAACCTCGCCTCTATCAAGCCAGTTGTCAGGGAATTCCATCTGCCAGCCGTCGATGATTTTTTGCCTAAAAATACCAAACTCATAGCGAATGGAAAAGCCTGTTGCGGGGTATTCAAGACCTGTTAATGAGTCCATATAACAGGAAGCAAGCCTGCCAAGACCGCCGTTTCCAAGTCCTGCGTCGGGGTCAAGCTCATAAAGCTCGGTTATATCAAAGCCCTCTTTTTTGAGCACCTTGCGGAAAACGTCCTCTACACCTAAATTGTAAAGATTGTTTCTAAGCGAGGTGCCAACGAGGAACTCCATTGACATATAATAAACCTGCTTGCTCTCCTTTTTGGAAAAGCTGTCCTTAAAATCCTTGCGCTTTTTGGCAAGCATTTCGCGAAGCAGGGTGCATACAACCTTGTAGGCCTGTTTGTCGGTTGCATCGGCAAGCTGACAACTAAAAAGTCTAACCGAGGTTTCGTTAAGCTGTGCGGTAAGATCACTTTGTTTAATTTGCATTGGGAAATTTTCTCCTTTGGGTAGCGTTTATTTTAATTTTGAGTAAAGCTGTGTGTATTCTTTTGCAGGGACAAGCCAAGAGCTGTCGCGGCGCATTGCATTTTCAACAAGGCGCAACCACTTGTCCTTCTCGGCGCCGTAAACGTAAAGCGCACGGCGAAGTGCGTCTATAAGATCGCCCTCGTTAAAGTTTTGGAAGTTAAAGCCTGTGCCCTCTCCTGTTTCGATATTAAACGGCTCAACAGTGTCGCGAAGTCCGCCCGTTGCGTTTACAACGGGGATACTGCCGTAGCGCATTGCGATAAGCTGACTAAGTCCACAAGGCTCGCTCTTTGAGGGCATTAAATAAATATCCGACGCGGCGTAAACCTGCGATGCGAGCGCAGGGTTAAAGCACATATTAAACGAGAATTTATCTCCGTGGCGCTGTGCGACGTCGTAAAATGCCTTTTCGTAGCGACTGTCGCCCGTGCCGATTACAACAAGCTGAATGTCCCAATTCATAAGTTCCTCTAAAATGGGGCAAATGATATCAAGGCCCTTGTGCGACACAAGGCGTGTAACCATACCGATCAACGCGACGTCTTCGCGAACGGGCAGGCCAAGCTTTTTTTGAAGCTCGGTTTTATTTTTTATTTTACCCGAAAGCGCGGTTTCGATATTGTAATTTTCAAAGAGCGCTTTATCGGTTTCGGGGTTATTAGTTTCGGTATTTATGCCGTTAACTATTCCGCCGAGCTTAAAATCGTGCGCCGAAATTACGTCGGCAAGTCCGTGCGCATAGTACGGATATTTGATCTCCGAGGCGTAGGTTTTTGAAACGGTGGTAAGCGCGTCACAGGTGAGAATTGCGCTCTTCATAAAGTTTACGCAGCCGTCAAACATAACTGTCGAGGTGCGCTTGCCGTCAAGTCCCAGTGTGTCGGGCATAAAGTACGGGTCGGCCTTGCCCTGATATTCAATATTGTGAATGGTGAATACCGTTTTGGCAGTGCCTAATTTTTCTCTGTAAAAATCATTTAAGAAAATGGGCACAAGTGCAGTTTGCCAGTCGTTTACGTGGATAATATCGGGACACAAATTGAGCTCGCAAAGCGACTCTAAAATTGCTTTTGAAAAATAGGCAAAGCGCTCGCCGTCGTCCTCATATCCGTAGGTGCCGTCGCGGCCAAAATACTGCTCGTTATCTATAAAATAAACCTGCAGCTTCTTTTTGCGGCTTTTTAATTTAAAAAGACCTGCGTGCTGCCATCTCCAAGCAAGGTTTACGGCAAAGCTTTTTACAAACTCAAGCTTTATGTCGGGGTTTTCTTTAATTTTCTTGTAAAGCGGCAAAAACAATACAACCTCATTGCCCTTTTGCTGTGACAATGCAAGAGGCAACGCCTCGGCAACGTCACCGAGTCCGCCTGTTTTTATAAACGGGGCGGCTTCGCTTGCAGCAAAAACGATTTTCATACGGTTTCTCCTTTTTTAATGATTACGGGGTGAAGGGCGGTTCCTTTTAATTCCGCTCCCTCGGTAACTGTTACGTTTTTATCTAAAATTACGTTTTCAAGCTTGGCGCCTTTACCAATTTTAGTGCCTTGCATTATGATACAAGACTTAATTTCAACGCCCTCTTCCACGCTAACGCCGCGGAACAGCACGCTCTTTTCAACCTTGCCGCGAATGGTACAACCGTCGGCAACAATACAGTCACAAACATCGTTACCCTCAGCATAGCGGGTGGGGATTTCGTCTCTGATTTTGGTGTAAATAGGCTGACCCTTTACAAAAATGCCTTTTCTTGTTTCGGCATCAAGAAGCGCCATATTGTTTTCAAAATAGCTTTCAATATTTTCGTTTCTTAAAACTGTGCCTTCAAACTTATAAGCGCAAACCTTGATTTTCTTGGCATTGAAAGCGCGCTGAATAAAATCTCTCTCAAGGTGAGCAAGACCTTTAGTGTGGCTTTCCTCAATGGCCTTTACAAGCAAATCGCGTCCGAAAACAAACGCGCCCATTCCGACAAGGTCGTTTTCCTGCGGTTTGGAGTCTATAAGAATTTCCGAAACGTTGCCCCTCGAGTTCATTTTTAAAATCATGGGGTGCTTCTTTTCGCAGTCGGTCTCGGTGTTTGAAATAACGGTTACGTCAGCGCCCGACTGAACGTGCTTTTCAATAGCAAGGCGCATATCCATATTGTAAATGGTGGTAGCGTCCGAAACTACAACGTAGTCGTAGCGGGGGTTATCAATAAACGAGATGGCGGTATAAAGCGCCTCTAATTTACCGCTGTAAACGCCCATATTGCCTGTTGCAAACGGAGGAAGGATAACAAGGCCCTCGTTTTTGCGGTTTAAATCCCACTCGTCAGCACGGCCGAGATGGTCCATAAGCGAGCGGTAGTTGTATTTTGTGATGATACCAATTTTGTAAATTCCCGAATTAGACATATTGGAAAGCACAAAATCTATAAGCCTGTATCTTCCGCCAAACGGAAGCGAAGCAACCGTTCTATGATTGGTGAGCGCACCGAGTGAGCTATCATAAATGTTAGAAAAAACTATTCCTAAAGCTTTCATTTGCTTTGCATCCTTTCCGTAATTTAGTATACCTCTTTGGGCAGTAATACCTTGTTTTGAGGCACGTCCTTATCCTTGCCGACAACGGCGATTCCCCACTTATTTTTATCGTAAAATTCGGGGCAGTCACCAATTCTTGCGTTGGCGTGAACGGTGGTGTCCTCACCGATAATTGCGTATTTTATAACCGAGCTTTTCTCGATTTTGGTGTTGGGCATTATAAAGCTGTTGTAAATTTCAACGCCCTCTTCGATAATACAACCGGTTGAAATAATCGAGTTATGTACCTTGCCGTAAACCTCACTACCCTCGGCAATGTACGAGTCTTTTATCTCGGCCTTGCCCGAAATAAAGGACGAGGGGTTAGCGTAGTTTCTTGCATATATGCGGTTTTTCTTGTCGCTCATATCGAGTAGCGGCTCTTCACCGAGAATGTCCATATTAGACTGCCAAAGGCTCTCGATAGTTCCAACGTCCTTCCAATAGCCTTCAAAAGAATAGGCTAAAAGGTTGTAGCCATCCTCAATAAGCTTGGGGATAATGTTTTTGCCGAAGTCGTTACTCGAGTTCGGGTCCTCATTGTCGGCAATAAGATATTTTTTAAGCACTTCCCAACGGAAAACGTAAATTCCCATTGAAGCCTTTGTGCTTTTGGGGTGTTTGGGTTTTTCTTCAAATTCGTAGATTTTGCCGTTCTCGTCGGCGCTCATAATACCAAAGCGCGAAGCTTCCTCTAAAGAAACGTCCAAAACGGCAATGGTGCAGTCAGCGCCCGCTTGATTATGCGCTTTCATCATTTTTGCATAATCCATTTTGTAGATATGGTCGCCCGAAAGAATAAGCACGTTCTTGGGGTTGTACCTATCTATAAACGAGATGTTTTGGAAAATAGCGTTAGCGGTGCCCTTATACCATTCCGAGCTTGCGCTCTTTGAATAAGGCGAGAGCACGTGAATACCGCCGTGGGTAGAGTTTAGTCCCCAAGGCATACCGTTGCCGATATACTCGTTTAATTGCAGCGGCTGGTATTGAGTTAAAATTCCAACGGTATCAATTCCGGAGTTTACGCAGTTGGAAAGCGGAAAGTCAATAAGGCGATATTTTCCGCCAAAAGGAACTGCAGGTTTAGCAGTGCTTTCGGTAAGCACTGTAAGTCTGCTTCCTTGACCGCCCGCAAGTATCATTGCGACACAATTCTTTTTCCTGAAAAACATTTAAAGGCCCCCTCAACTTTTTTATAAATTAAACGTATGAGGCTAAAAAAGTCCATACTTCTCTAACATATATTATACAACACATTTTTGCACATTTCTATAGTAAAATGTTGGTTTTTTATGATTTATTTGCCTTTTTTGCCACAAAAAACAACAAAAATCCCCAAATTTGCTTTGGGGATTTAAAAATTACAGTATGTTTTTGATTTCGGTAAGGCATTTTACGGTGTAGTCGGCAAGGCTTGGGTCTTCATTTCGCTCTCTAAAATTGTACCAAATTCCCGAAATTCCAAAGTTTTTCGCGCCAACCACATCGGCCTTGAGATTGTCGCCTATCATTACAACCTCGCTTTTGTCGGGGCTGCCGATTTGTTTTAGGCAGTACTCAAAAAATTCGGCCTTAGGCTTTTCAAAACCGATTTCGTGCGAGGTGAAGATGCCGTCAAAAAGCTCCAGCACGCCTGCAAGCTTTAGGCGACTAAACTGCTGGTCGTAGTGGGCGTTGCTTGCGGCATACACTTTATATTTAGGCTTTAGGTATTTGAGTAGCTTTTCGGCGTTGGGCATTAAAAAAGAGGTTTGGGTGAGGTACTCTTTGTACATACCCTCAAATTCTACGCCGTCGCCTTCAATTCCGAGTGCCTTAAAAATCTCATTAAAGCGTATCTTTCTAAGCTGCTCTACCGACATTCTTCCCTCGGTCACCTCTTTCCACAGCGGCGCGTTTATCTTGTGATAAATTTCCATTGTGTCCTCTTTAAAGGGGTAGCCTTTAACGGCGAACATCTTTTTGAGCGCATCCTCGCTTGACTTGTAAAAGTCAATGATGGTGTCGTCAACGTCTATCAGCACGTATTTTATCATATAAATTCCTCACAATTCGTTATGCTTATATGATAGCCTATTTTGCGCATTTTTTCAAGTTTTATATATTGGAAGCGGACGGTTTTAATTTGCGTTTGATAGAATCCATAGGGGCGAACAGTGTTCGCCCGTAGG
>CAZDLQ010000075.1:0-5506 GCA_964506315.1 uncultured Oscillospiraceae bacterium | reverse complement strand
TCATTGCCGCTCGGCCGCTTCGCTACCCTTTACACAAGGGAGCCTTGAATTTAGACCGTTTCTTAATTTTTATATTGACAATTACGTATATGAAGTGTATTATTGTATTAGTAAAGTAATACACTTTTAAAAAGAGAGGTGCCGAAAATATGCTTAAATATCTTAACACCAAGGCAAAGGCGTTTGTGGTTTTTGTTTTTGCGCTGAGTTTTATAGGGATTTTTATTTTGTCCTCACTGTTAGCTACTGAGATTTGCCAAAAATGGTACGGGCTCGCCGTAGGAATTGCTTTGATGATTGCGGCAATACCCTTTCACGTAAAGGGCAAGAAAAGGCTATGGTGCTATCTTGCAAGCGTTGTGATAAACGCGGTGGCTTCGGGCTTTGTTGTTTCGGCGCATTATCTTACAAGAGAAAGAACTCTCGATGTATACAGCTTAGCTTTAGGCGCGATACCTGCCGCTGCGGTCCTCTTTCTTGTGTATCTTATGCTTCAAAGCTTTAACAAAACCAAAAAGGTTACCGTTACAGTTGCGGCAATTTTAAATGCCGTTCTCACCATTTTGGCAACTGTTTTTTGGATTAAAGACGGCGGCATTATTTTTTCGTTTAGCTTTTTTTGCTCACTTATCAGCTTTTTCTTTCTTTGTGTGTTCGGCATTACCATAAACCACGATGAGCGCTCGGTTTTCAGGGATATTTCGTTTGGAAGCTTCGGCTCGTTTATAATCATTTCAGTCGTTGTTATTTTTATTATTTCGGAAGGCGAGGTTATCGAAAGCCTCGATTTTGGCGGCGACGACGGCAAAAAAGGAAAGAAAAAGTGAGGTTACTGTAAGTGAAGATTGTTTTTTCGGCGATTAGATATTCGGTTTTAATTTGCTTTATTGCTAACAGCTACGTTTATATTGCGGGGATGCCGCAAAGCTTATTTGTTTTAGTTCCCGTTTTCCTTTTGATAAATCTTTTTGCAGGGCTTTGGGGCGTAAAAACGCGCAGTAAAAAGCTTAAAATATGCTGTCACGGCAGTGTACTGTTAATAGCTTTTTGCGCATCGGTGATAGGGTCGATTGTTTGTCAAATTATTCTTGCGGTAAAGACAATACCAAACGACTATATGACGTTTATTTGGAGCCTTGTGCTTTGCGTTTGCGTGCATTTTGTTGTATTTTGGAACGGTATAATTTGTGTGTACCTGACCTCAACACAGCTTGGTATTAAAATGCGCGTTATCGGAATAGTTTGCGGTCTTATTCCCGTGGCAAATTTGGTGGCTTTGTTTTTCATAATAAAAACCACCGCTACCGAATGTCTTTTTGAGGCCAAAAAGGAGCAAGTAAACCTTGAAAGGCGCGATGAAAAAATTTGCGCCACCAAGTACCCTATTCTTTTGGTGCACGGCGTATTTTTCCGCGACACTAAATATTTTAACTATTGGGGCAGGATCCCGAAGGAGTTAGAGGCAAACGGTGCCAAGGTGTTTTACGGAAATCATCCCTCGGCCGCCTCGGTTGCCGACAGCGCCGCCGATTTGAAGCAGCGCATTTTACAAATACTGTCCGAAACGGGCGCGCAAAAGGTCAATATTATCGCCCATTCAAAAGGCGGCCTTGACTGCCGTTATGCCATTTCAAAGCTTGGTATCGGCGACAAGGTAGCTTCGCTTACCACCATAAACACGCCGCACAGGGGCTGTGAGTTTGCCGATTATCTACTTGGAGTTATCCCTGCGGATATTAAAAATCGCGTAGCCGATACCTACAACGGCACGCTTAAAAAGTTCGGTGAGCAAAATCCCGATTTTCTCGCGGCGGTCGGTGATTTGACCGACACCGCCTGCAAGCAGTTAGATGAGCAGCTCTCTACGCCCGAGGGCGTGTACTGTCAAAGCGTCGGCTCGGTAATGCCACGCGCGGCAGGCGGAAAGTTTCCGCTTAATTTTTCATATCATTTGGTCAAATATTTCAGCGGCGAGAACGACGGCCTTGTGGCCGAAAAATCGTTTGAGTGGGGTGAAAATTACATACTTTTACGCCCGAGCGAAAAGCGCGGCATCTCGCACGGCGATATGATTGATTTAAACCGCCAAAACCTGAGCGGCTTTGACGTTAGAGAGTTTTACGTTGGCTTAGTAAGTCAGCTTAAAAATAAGGGACTATAACAGTAAAAAGGAGTGCTTGTAATGAAGCCGTTTTTAGGAATAGATTTAACAAACAACAAGAAAAACGAGCAGTTTAATGACGAGGCTTATTTGGTTATGACTCCTTCAGGTGCATTAGCGCAGTCGTTTGAGCATCAAACGGAAAACGCACAGCAGCAAATCGAAAAAAGTAAGCTTCCTCTCGGTATACGAATCGGGCATTGGATATGCGGAACAGTTGGTGCCCTCGTTGTCATAGGCATATTAAAAGCTATGACTGGAGAGGACAGCGTTTCACTTGCGCAGGCTTATGAGAACGCCGATTGGCTTTTTTGGATAGGCGGCGCTTGCCTTGTAATTTGGGGTATTCTCAAGCTTATAAGTATGCGCAGGGAAAAGGAAGTATTAGAGTCCGACGAAAGTGAGCGAATCTTTGATAATTTTGACAAAACCTGCGAGGCAATATTTACCGAGCTGGCGGTTCCTCAGGACGCAAGGGACGTTGACGTTTTGTCATTTTATTACAAGCTAAAAGGTGACGAGATAAAGCTTTGCGAAAAGGGCCTACAAATCGCGCCCTATAACAATCCCGTATTTCGTATTTTTTCCGACGCCGAGCATTTATATTTAGCTAATTTGGAAGGAAAGCACGCCATACCCTTTTCAGCGCTCAAGGCCATTCGTTCAAGTAAGAAAACTATTCGCATTTTGACTTGGAACAAGGACGAAATGTACGACAAGGGAATTTATAAACAGTACAAATTGGATCACGACAATTTCGGTTGCATTATTTGCAAGGGCTATCATATATTGGAATTTGAGTATCAAGGCGAGGTGTGGGGCATTTATTTCCCAAACTACGAGCTGCCTGTATTTGAGGAGCTTACAGGCTTAAAGGCCGAGGAGTTTTAATACATATAAAGGCGGTGCGGCATAATTGCTTAGTCTTATGAACTTTCAAATAAACTTTACCATTAGCAAAGATAAGGAAAAAGAATTGTTTTCTTTTTTAAATGAACAATGCAATTGCAATATATTAAAGGGATATTCGGAGAATACCGATTTCCAAATTAACATTTGCGAGGAGCCTTGTTTGCTTCTTTACTTAATCGTTCCGCAAAATTACGTTGATGCCATTCGCGCTGAACCCATTGATAACAGCGACCTTGACGCCAACTTTTGTATTTATCCTTTTGATGAAAACGGCAATAATCTCCCGTTTATTCGATATGAAAGAGACGAAGGGCTATATCGTATCTATGCCGGCACATCTACTATGTATGGTCAAGGTAAGGTGACGGTCAATGCGGTTCTTAAAAAAATCAAACAATGGATCAAAACAAACAGTGTATCTCACTACCGCGATGGCACACCGTTTTGCGGAATCACAATTTATGATATAAAATAAAAAGGCTTGACCGAGGTGGGTAGGATGAAAGACTTTTTTCGCCGTTTTGCTAAAAAGGCTACGGCAGTTAAAGACCCAAAGCAGTGTCTTGAAAACATAAAAAGAAAAGTGGCCGAGAAAAGCGGCATTTCAAGGTGCGTAGAGCTTAATGATACCAGCGCGGCGTTTTCGGGCACGGCCGATAACTACGATTTGTACGTGTCTATTGGCGTAACTCAAAAAAGAGGCAGGGACTATCTTTACGCCTATATGGAAGACCATTTTGAATGGTACGAGTGGAAATACGCCTGTCAGGACGAGTTTGAAAACGAGATTGCCGATTATTTTTGCGGGTATATGAACCGCACCTTTAAAACCGTGACCGAAACCAAACATCACAAATACGTTAGAGTAACCGAATATTATCTTGACAAGCAAACTAACGAGTGGGTTTTAGATTACGATAAAAAAGTATCGTGGCTTATTATGCGCCCGTTTATTGAAGGCGACGATATAACCGAAGAAATCAAGGAATATCACATCTAAAATTCGGCGTGGTATAATGAAATAAAGCGAGGTGCCTATTATGAGCAAAAAAGGAATAGAAGCTGCGGCAAAAAAACTCGAAGAATATTATTCGCAGTTTCCCGATTGGTATTGGAAATATGGACTTCACGACGCTGTTATACTTTCCGTTTGTGAATTGCAGTTAACCCCTGACTATAAAGAGAAAAATCCAAGATATAATTGTTTGGAAATTAAATTAGACAGCAAAAATGCATTGCACGAACAAAACATAAAAACAATTCGATTATACAACTATAAAATCAAAACACCCGATGTTGATATAAACAGTATTGATAAACCTTGGTGGATTAGCGACACCATTAAAGAGCTGGGCAATAAGCGGTATTCACTTGAAATCAAAATTGAATCAGCAAAAGGTAGTCGAAAGAATTTTGTAGTGGAATTTGAAATTCCTGAAATCGAAAGAAAATAAAGTATAAACGGGCGGATAATATCCGCTCGTTTTTGTTGCCTGATTTTTGCGGGTCGATGTGGGCATCGACCCCTACAAAGCCTCCCCCGACGCAACGCCGCGCAGGTCGTTCCCTACGGCTAAAACAGCGTGGTTATATAATAAATGACGCCGTAAACAACCGAAGCGACGGTGCCGTAAACGAGGACGGGGCCAGCGATGGTGAACATTTTTACGGCGAGGCCGAGCACCAGGCCCTCTACTGCTATCAATATAGGACACATCATTTTGAAAAAACATTTACAACAATACTCTATTGTGATATAATATGTAAAAATTTTCACTTGAAAGGAGCCTTATTATGGGATTGAGATTCAGGAAATCCATAAAAATATGTAAAGGCGTTCGTGTAAACTTCTCTAAATCGGGGGTTAGTTATTCTCTTGGTGGGAAAGGCGCAACGCTAAATGTTGGAAAACGTGGCGCACGCGCAACAGTAGGAATCCCAGGAACTGGCTTATCATATAGTAAATCTATTAGTAGCGGTCATAGATCAAGCAGCCGTTCCTCCTCGTATTCCACTAAACCACAACAAAAAATTGTTTCCACAGAAATCAAACTACATATGGACGATGATGGAAAAATGACATATCGTTATGTAGATGGACGAGAAATCACCGATCCTTCCCTTATAAGAAAAATTAGAGCAACACCACAGTTCAAAGCGGAGTTTGCTAGAATGGAAACTGAAAGGCAGCGTGGATTAACCAGCGTTCTAGAAGAAAAGCATAAAGCAGCTATAGAGTTTCTTAATCTACACTGGCTTGCTCCAAAAGTTTCCTCTCAAGAAGATTTTGTAAACCTACTGAATTCACTTACTCCACAAAAATATACTCGTCGTGAATTCTCTCGACCTAAGCCAACAATGGAGCAAATTAAGCAGGGTTTAGCTATCGAAGCAAAAACTGCTGTAAAAACGAAAATGTTTTGGAAGAAAAAG
>CAZDLQ010000074.1:0-5537 GCA_964506315.1 uncultured Oscillospiraceae bacterium | reverse complement strand
CTTTTGGGGTGCATATCATTACCGTCGGAGTTTTATTGAGTTTTGGGCTTTTTCTTGACTTAAAAGCAAAAATATGGTTGAATATATTAGAGAAAGGTAAGGTGCTGTTAAGGGTGAAAAAAGCAAAAATACTGTCGGCTAAAGATTTGTGCCTAATATCGCTCTTTGTTGCGCTTATAACCGTTTGTTCTTGGATAAGTATTCCGCTTGCGGTGCCTGTAAGCCTGCAGGTTTTCGCCGTTTTTCTCGCCTGTGCATATTTAGGCTTGCCGAGAGGAGTGCTTTGTGTTTTAACTTATATTGCTCTCGGTGTAGTTGGCGTCCCCGTTTTTAGCGGCTTTAGAGGCGGACTGAGCCATTTGCTTACGCATACGGGCGGATTTATTATTGGTTTTTTGTTATCGGCCTTTGTAATCGGCTTTTTATTGAGAAAGAAGGCGAGAACAGTTAAGTTTACTTTTTTAGTGATGATAATAGCACTAATTGGATGCTACCTTATGGGCACTGTATGGATGCTTTACGTTTCGACTGATAGTGTAAATACAGACTACGTTTTAAATACGTTTTTGGGACTTATTCCACTGTTTTTAACTGATATTGTTAAGACATTTTTGGCCGCCGTTCTTGCTGTTAAGCTTAAAAAGATAGGGGATACAGCGATAAAATGATAAATTATGATAAAAAAACGTGTAAAGATAAAACGCTTTACAGCAAACAAATCGCTATTTCAAGCCAAAAAATAGAAAATCTTGTTTTGGATAAGGACTGTAAGGTTTTATTTTTTGATACAATAGACTCTACAAATTCGTACCTAAAACAGCTCGCTGAAAATGGTGCGGCTGAAAAAACAACGGTAGTTGCCAACCATCAAACAAGCGGTAAGGGAAGACTTGGGAGAAGTTTTTATTCACCTTCCGACTCGGGAATATATATGAGTGTTCTCTTAAAGCCGAACATTGAACTAAAAGACGCGGTCAACGTAACCACCTGCGCAGGTGTGGCAGTTTGCTTAGCACTTGAGAAATTATTTAAGGTAAAACCGCAAATTAAATGGGTAAACGACGTTTATTTGGAAGGCAAAAAGGTGTGCGGCATCTTGACCGAGTCGGTTCTTGACACTGCAACTAACAAACCTAAATTTGTTGTTCTCGGAATAGGATGTAATCTATTTTCTCCAAAGGATAATTTTCCGCAGGAAATATCTAACATAGCAGGTTTTGTTGCCGAAAGCGAGAAAAGCTACGGCATTGACCGAAATGCCGTTATAGCGGAAATTTTAAACGTTTTATTTAAGCTTCTTGGCAAGCTTGGAAGCGAGCGTATTCATAAGCTTTACAAAGAAAGAATGTTTTTGCTTGGCGAAAAAGTTCGTGTTTTATCGGGCGATGGATTTGAGGCTCGGGTTTTAGACGTTAATAGCGATTTTTCGCTTTCGTTAAAGCTCGATAACGGCGAAATTATTAAATTGAATTCGGGTGAGGTAAGCGTTAAGGCGCTTTAATTTTGGGAGGATTTATTATGTATAGTTTTGATGCAAAGCACGCCACACAGCAGTGTGTGCAGTGGATACGGGATTGGTTTGAGGCAAACGGTAAGGGCTGTAATGCCGTTTTGGGTATTTCCGGGGGAAAGGATAGCTCGGTTGTTGCCGCGTTATGTGTAAAAGCGCTTGGAAACGATAGGGTAATCGGCGTGTTGATGCCTAAGGGCGAGCAGTTTGATATTGATTATTCGGTAGACCTTTGTGATTTTCTAAATATTAAACGCTTTACAGTTAATATTGAGGATGCCTTTAATGGCATTATAAATGCAATCGGCGATAGCTTTGAGCTAACTAATCAGTCGGTGGTTAATTTGCCGCCGAGAATTAGAATGGCAGTAGTTTACGCCGTTGCACAGTCGCATAACGGAAGGGTTGCAAACACCTGTAATTTGTCTGAGGACTGGGTTGGATATTCCACACGCTACGGTGATAGCGTTGGCGATTTCTCGCCGCTTTCGTTTTTTACCGTTACTGAGGTTAAAGCAATTGGTAGAGAGCTTGGATTACCCGAAAAGTTCATTGAGAAAACCCCAATAGATGGCCTTTGCGGTAAAAGTGACGAGGAAAATCTCGGCTTTACCTATGAAACCTTGGATAAATATATAAGAGAGGGAATCGAGCCCGACCCCGAAACCAAAAAGAACATTGATACAAGACACAAAAACAATCTATTTAAGCTTGAATTTATGCCTTGCTTTAAATACGATAAAAACAAATAACAAAAATCCCGTCCAAACAAGGACGGGATTTTTTTAATCATATTCTCTTGTGATTTGTGCGGATAAATACAGGGGATTTACGGGTATTTGAACATAGTCGCCGATTTTTGCATCTATATTGTCACCGTCAAGAACAAATGACGTCATTCCAATTCTACCAACTGAGGTTGTTGTTTTACCGTTTATTTTGCAGTAAAGCGGCGTCGGTCTAAATAAAAGCTTAAAGTCGTTGAACATATATCTTAAAATGTCAATGAATCTAAAACTATCGTTTGCCTTGCACACGGCAATACCGTCAGCATATCCTGCCGAAACACAAATAATTTTTTTCTCTTTACGCGTTTTGTAAAGTGCGGCATAACCGATGTTGTGTCCCTTTGGTAGAGTGCGAATATCGTCAATCTTCGCATAAAAAGCCCCGATTTTTACAAGACCTGTGTTACCGCAAACCTCGGGCAGTCTACCAATCAAAGCTGAGCCTGCGCGAACTGCAGTAAGGTGCATACTTGGAAATCGGAAGATTGCGGTTGAGTTACAAATATGTCTAATAGGAATCTCAATGTCGTTTTCTTTAAGCATTTCAATAACCGATGTGAAAATCTCAAACTGCTTTAAAGACGGCGCAGCTTTCTTGTTAAATGCCGAGTGTAAGTGTGTGTAAATGCCTTCAACCTTAAGATTTTCAAGCGCACAAACCTTTTTGATTTGCTCAATTTCATCGGGCTTAAACCCAAACCTACCCATACCTGTATCAATTTTAATATGAACAGTTACCGTTTTGCCCACTTCTTTTGCAAGTTTATCAAGCTCAGTCGCCGACTGTAAGGAGTCTATGGTTGCAGTAATATTTGCAGCAACAATGTCACGCATCATTTCGATGCTGTTACAGGGCGTAAGCAGTAGAGTTTCAGCCTCGTCAAAATGTTCTCTAAGAAAAACCGCATCGGTCGGGTCGGTAACCGCAAAATGCCGTATTCCGTTATCAAAAAGAGCGAGCGCGAAAGGGAAAATGCCCATTCCGTAGCCGTTTCCTTTTAAAACGGCATAAATTCTCGCGCCGTTAATCTTTTCGGAAATAACCTTTACGTTGTTTGCAATATCAGCGCGATGTATAACAAACTTCTTGTCCATTTTATGCAAATCCTTTATTTTTGTTTTTTCTTGCCGCGGTTTTTAATTTTATACACGGTTTGAGTGCAAATTGATAGGATATGACGTGCTCTTTGCATACTTTTGTAAACAAAAGGCTTGGTTATAAGCTCGTATTCTCCAATGAACTCAACAAGCTCACCCGAGAAGCCTTTTTTAAATTTATATAAACCATACAACGGATTTTCGGGCGTTAAATCACCCGAAACACCACGAAAATCGTAAATATCACAGCCGCTGTCAACTGCCCAACGAATCATTTCAAGCTGCAGCAGGTAGTTTGGCATAACGTTTCTATACTGATTAGAGGACGCACCGTAAAGGTACCAAACCTTGTCCCCGTATTTAGTGGCAATTGTTCCCGCAATAGGCTTGCCCTCATAGTAAGCCATATATAATCTCGCATTTTCACCAAGACAGTCAAGCATACTCTCAAAGTAGGAAAGAGGTCTTGTGACAAAATTGTCGCGCATACCGGTTTCAAGCATAATTTCGTAAAAGGTTTTGGCCATTTCTTTGCCCTCAACCCTTACCTCTACACCGTTCTTTTGGGCAACACGAATATTATATCTTGTTTTGCTGTGAAACTTCGCCATAAGCTCGTCAATGCTCTTGCCTTTAACGTCAAGTCTAAAAACAAAACGCGGCTGTGTTCCTTCAAAGTTCTTGCCGTTTTTGCCCTTAAAGCCCGCTTTTGTTAAAACTGAAACATACTCTTCTTCGCTTGCTCTAACGTCAGGGTCGAGCATTAAAACACAAGCATTGTACTTTTTGCCAAGCTCTTTTGAATCATCAATAAGCTTTTGAAGAGTTGCAGTATCGTGAATATCACAAACAGGACCGCGAGCAGCGTATAGAATATTGTATTTAGTGTAGGGAAGACGGCGAATAAGAAAAGCGATTGAGCCAACAATAGCGCCATCGTCATTTCTTTCTAAAATAACCTCATATTTCCAGTTGCTTTTAAGCTTTGCCCACTCTGGCGACTGCATAAAATGTCCCTTTGAACGAGAACTTAAAAAATCAGTATACTCTTTTAATGTTTTACTATTTACGAGTTCCAATTTATTTTCCTGCACTTTCTTTTTGTTTTAAGTAATCGCAAACAATTTCCGCTTCGTTAAAGGGGTGCTTAACGCCTTCAATTTCTTGGTACATTTCGTGTCCCTTGCCTGCGATAAGTATAATGTCGCCGGGCTGTGCGGTATCAACGGCGTAGTGAATTGCCTCAATTCTATCTGTAAAGGTAATATACTTGCCATCGGTTTTTTGAATTCCCGTTACAATATCAGCAATTATATCCTCAGGCTTTTCAAAACGTGAATTGTCGGAGGTTAAAATGCTGAAATCAGCATATTTTCCCGATATTTCGCCCATCTCAAAACGGCGCATTTGGGGTCTGTTACCGCCGCAACCGAATAGGCAAACTATTCTTTTGGGGGAATATTGACGAATTGTTTTTAGAATCGTTTCAAGACTAACTGCATTGTGCGCATAGTCAATTATAATTGAATAGTCCTTGGTGTCACCGACGAGCTCCATTCTACCTTTAACAAAAATATTGGAGAGGGCGCCACTGATTATTTCGGGCGCGACACCAAGCTTGTGCGCTACTGAAATTACCGCAAGACAGTTTGAAACAGTGAATTCTCCCGGAACGTTTGCTTTTATTGAGAATTTTTCACCGTCAGCGACATAATCAAAGGTAACGCCAAGATTTTTGCCTTCACGGTAAAGTGAAATGTTATCGGCAGTTATGTCGGCTTTATTGTGAATTGCAAAGGTTGAAATGGGGCAAACCGCATCTTTGGTGACGTTTTCGAAATTCTTATCGTCAGCGTTTGCGATACCAAATTTGCACTGCTTAAATAAAAGTGATTTGCAGTACATATAATGCTCAAAGCTGTCGTGCTCACCTTTTCCGATGTGGTCGGGGGAAAGGTTAGTAAATACGCCGATATCATAAGTAATTCCGCAAACCCTGTTCATCATAAGACCCTGCGAGGAAACCTCCATAATAACGTGCGTGCAGCCCGCTTTTTGCATTTGGCTTAAAAACTTATACGTTTCGTAGGATTCGGGGGTGGTGTTTACGGCATCGGCCTTGACGTCCCTGTAAAAAACAC
>CAZDLQ010000073.1:0-5538 GCA_964506315.1 uncultured Oscillospiraceae bacterium | reverse complement strand
CCACCTCATCCGTCAAACCTTCGGTTTGCCACCTTCCCCTCAAGGGGAAGGCTTTGGCACGTCACTAAAGCTCTTTGAAGCGCGATTATTGCGCGGTTTTGTTTTATCTTATTACGGCAATGCCGCCGTCTTTACGAATTTTCAGCACCTTACAGCTGCCTTTTGAAAAGACGCTGTCAACCTTTTCTCTAAACTCACACAGCATCTCGTTTGGTACAAATGCCTGCACCGTGCCGCCAAAGCCGCCGCCGTGTACTCTAAACGCGCCCCTATCCCCTAAGAGCATATCGCACAGGCAAAGCGCATCCGACAGGCTTTGCTCGTGTACGTTTTGGGACGAATAAACGTTTTGCAGGTACATAAACGACGACCTGCCCGATTTATTCACGGCGTCCAAAAAGCTATTAAAATCACCTTTCTCAAGCGCATTTGCCGCCGCCTGCACCCTCTCGTTTTCAGTTAAAAAGTGCAGTGCACGAAGCGGTGCTCTATCGCCGAGCTTTTCGCGAATTTTTGCCATATTTGAGATTACCTGCTCACAGGTTACCTCTCGCAAAACCTTCTTACCAAGAAGATTAGCAACAGCGCGCATTTCCGACGGAATTGAGGCGTATTCGTGAGTTAAATCGGCGTGGTTGCCGCCTGCGTCAATTATGCAAAGGGTGTAGCCTGCCTTTTCAAAATCGTAATCTATTTTATGAATTTTTGGCTCATTGGGGTTTTCAAAATCTATGGTCAAAAAGCCGCCGACCGAGCTTGACATTTGGTCGAGCAGTCCGCAGGGTTTGCCGAAAAAGTCATTCTCAGCGTACTGCGAAATTTGAGCGGCGGTAACGGCATCAATTTTGCCGTCATTATAAAGCTCGCTTTGAATGGTAACAAGCAATACCTCATAGGCCGCCGACGAGGACACGCCCGAGCCTTTTAAAACGTTAGAGGTGGAGTAAGCCACAAAGCCGCCGTACTTAAAGCTGCGATTTACAAGCCCGTTGCAAACGCCTTTTACAAGCGCCCTTGAAGTGTTTTTCTCGCTCTCAACGTACTTAATGTCATTAACGCCCAAAATATCGGGAGAAAAGCCCTCGGAGTGTATTTCGATTTTGACAGGGTCTTTTGCAACAACTGCGATTACGTCCAAATCAACGGCAGCGGAAAGGGTTTTACCGAAGTTATGGTCGGTGTGGTTGCCGCAAATTTCGGTGCGTCCGCTTGCCGAAAACACGCTGATTTCCGTATACTGCGGATACAGGCGCGCAAAACTGTCTATTGCATTTTGATAACGCTCTCTTTGCGCTAAAACTGCGTCCTCTCCGTAAAGCCTTTTGAAAGCCGAGTCAAAGACGCCGTTTTCAATGTCGGTTTTAGCCTTTAAAATACTGCTCATAAGCCGCCTCCGTATTTTACTTTTTTCTACATTATATCACGCGTTTTTTTCAAAGTCTATAGTCATAAAATTTAACAAAGCGTAAATTTATGGATTTTTGTTGTATTTTTCTTGTGTTATAAAATTTTTGTGTTATAATAAACTCAAAGGCAGGGTGGTAATATGCAGCAAAAATATTTTAAATATTCTCTTTATTCGCCTATACTTGAAAACGTGGGTATTAACATTTACAACTGCGGACACCAAAGGTGCAGCGGCGGACACAGCTGGGGTCCCGCAATTCGAGATTATTATTTAATTCACCTCGTTATTTCGGGCAAGGGCAGTTACAGCGTTGGCGGCGAAACCTTTAATATTGAGGCAGGCGGCGCATTTATCATTCGTCCGCACGAGCTTGTAAGCTACACCGCCGATGAAGAAAATCCTTGGGAATACTGCTGGGTTGGCTTTAACGGCGCTGACGCGCCGCGTCTTGTTGAGCTTACCGCCTTTTACAAGGAGTGTCCCGTCATTAAGTTCCCCAAAAATTACGCCGATGCGCTCAAAAAGAATTTTATTGAGATGTATCAAAGCTTTGGCACAAGCGCCGAGCAGGAAATTTCCACCATTTCGCGTCTTTTTGAGACCTTTGCCATTATGATAAAAGCGGCACCCAAAAAGCAGCCCGAGTCTTATGCCGCGCGTTCCTACATAAAAACTGCGGTTCAGTACATTCAGCGAAACTTTTCCAATAACATTGAGGTTTCGGATATTGCAAACTACGTGGGGCTCAGCCGCAGTCATCTTTATCGCATTTTCATAAAGCATCTTGCCTATTCTCCAAACGAGTATCTCACGCAGTACCGCATAAGTCAGGCCTGTACCCTACTGCGCACCTCGGAGCTTACCATTGGCGAGATTGCAAGCTCGGTTGGGTTTGACGACCAGCTTTATTTTTCAAGAGTTTTTAAAAAGCTTAAGGGAGTTTCTCCTTCTAAGTACGTTAAAGAAATCAGTACAAAATCCTAAAAAGGCGGAAAACAAATGCAACCTAAAAACAAATTCATTTCCTTTATAAACAAACACGACACGGCAATTGTTCGCGTTCTTGTTATGGCTTTTTATTCGTTTGCGCTCACGCTGTTTGTCGAGTGGGCGGTAAGGGGCAGCATAAGTACTGCATTCAATTGGGTCATAAGTTACCCCGCGCCTTTTTTATTTACCTCGATTTTTTATTATTTCGTTATATTCTTTCTTTTTACGCTTATACGCAGGATTGATATTCCCATTTTAATTACAAGTATCATTGCATGCGGTATGGGATGCGCAAGCTACTTTAAAAATTCATACCGAAGCGAGCCGCTTTATCCTTGGGATTTCGGTATTATTTCCGAAGCAGCAGATATTTCAAGTGAAATGAAAATCGTTCCCACCGTTTCAATGTATATCATATTTTCAATTATTTTAGCTTTTTTTATTTTACTTGTGTTTTTACACGGACTTCTTACTCGCAAAGGCTTTTTTGTAAAAAGACGTCCCGACAGAAAACGCAAAATTATGCTTGTAGTACAGCCTGTCGTTTCGGTTGCCGTTCTCATTTGTTACGTTGTTTTCTTTTTAAACAACACCGCACTAATGAAATCGTTCGGAATAACCGAGAGCGCCTTCAGACAAGCGGCGGCAGCAAAACGAAACGGTTTTACGCAGTCGTTTATTATGAACACCAAGTATATAATCCCTGAAAAGCCCGATGATTACTCGTCCTCATCTGTTAGTGAGGCGGTTGACAATATTCGTTCAAGCACAAGCACGTCGTCGGTACGCCCCAACATTATTTTTCTTATGAGCGAGTCGTATGCCGACATTTCGCTTTGCGAAAATGTCACATATTATGACGACATTTTTGTAGCGACCAATTACCTAAAGCAGTATCACGTTTCGGGTACCCTTTTGGGAGAGCAGTTTGGCGGTGGTACCTGCAACTCAGAGTTTGAAGTATTAACGGGATTTTCTATGGCAAATCTGCCCACGGGCTGTACCCCATATCAACAATATTTTAACGGGGAAGCCATTAGCTATGCGGCATATCTCAAAGAGATTGGCTACAGTACCGTTGCCATTCATTCCTACGGCAAGCAGTTTTGGAACAGGGACGTTGCCTATCCCAACATGGGCTTTGACAAGTTTATTTCGGAAGAGGATTTTGTTGACCCACTTCGCAGGCGCGGTCTTATAAAGGACGACGAGCTTGTGGATATGATAATTAGCGAGTACGAGGCTAATAAGTCTACAGGAAAGCCATTCTTTAACTTCTCGGTTTCCATGCAAAACCACGGCGGTTACACAAACGGACAGTATCTTGAGGATTACCGCGTCAATCTTTCCTGCGATGAGTTAACTGACGAGCAGGAAGGTATTCTTATAACCTACGCAACGGGAATCAGAGATGCCAACATTGCTTTAGATAAGCTTATTTCATATTTCCAAAACGTTGACGAGCCGACGATTATTTGTATGTTCGGTGACCATTTGGGTTCGCTTGGCGGAAGCGACGAGATCTACATCAAAAGCGGATTTCTGGACGGCTCACCCGAAGACAGCGCCGAGAATTTAGCACAAAAATACACCACTCCGTTTTTTGTGTGGGACAACTATTTAGAGCAAAACTTTGTTGTACCGCAAATGAGCTTTTATCAGCTTATTCCATCAATTTGTCATTGGTATGACCTTGAAAGGCCAAAATTCTTTGACTATCTTTTAGAGCAGCAATACTACTGTAGGGGTAACGCGCTCGGACTTTATTTAGACAGTAACGGCAACGTTAGTGAAACGGTGCCGCCCGAGGCTGAAAGCTATTTAAAGACGCACAAGCTCTTTCAGTACGATCTGCTGTTTGGAAACAAATACAGCTTAGAGGACATTTACACATCAAAGTAAATCTAAAAAGCTACACGACAGTAGCCTTCCCCTTGAGGGGAAGGGGGACCGCGTTTAGCGGTGGATGAGGTGGCTTTGTAATAAATAATAACGGTTGCTGTTGCAACCTACACCTCATCAGTCTCGCTTTGCTCGACAGCTTCCCCTCAAGGGGAAGCCAAAATAAAAGCACCGTTATGCTAAGTCAGTAACCCTCAGGCATAGATCTAAAAAACCACCCGCTATGCGGGTGGTTTTTGTTATTTTAACATAATATGTGTTTTTAAAATTGCGGCTTGGGTTTTAGCATCGGTTATACTGCCGTCCAAGACCATTTTGACTGCCTTTTCGAGCGGGATTCTTACCACGTCAAGAAACTCGTCCTCGTCAAGCTTTTGCGCGGAAAATACAAGATCACGAGCTAAGTACATACTAATTACCTCGCTACAGTACCCAGGGCTTGGGTAGAGCTTACCGAGTGATATGTACTCTTTTGCAGTTGCGCCGGTTTCCTCTAAAAGCTCTCTTTGAGCGGATACAAACGGATCCTCACCTTTTTCAAGCTTACCTGCGGGAAGCTCCAAAACTTCCTCACGATAAGGGTAACGGAACTGTTTTACAAACAAAACGTCGCCATTATCTAAAAGCGGAAGCACGCAAACGCCGCCGTTGTGGTAAACCACCTCGCGCATTGCCGTGTTACCGTTTTCAAGGCTTACCTCGTCGTGATGCACGGATATTACCTTGCCTTTAAAAATCTCTTTTGAGGAAATTGTTTTTTCAAAATGCATAAGTTTATTTCACCTTACTTAAGGTCTTCTTTTCTAAAGAAGAGAACGCCTAAGGTACTGGGACCGCAGTGGGTTGTAACAGTACAGCCTGCGGTGGTTTCAAGAATTTCGTCAAAATTGCCGCAAGCCTTAACGGTATCAACCGCAAGCTTTACAATATCGTCGTCACACTTTGTGTGAGTTACGAAAACTCTCTTAGTATTGATGCTATCCATATCGGCAAGCTTATCCTTTACGTACTGCTCAACGCAGGCCTTATACTCGCCGCGGTATTTCTTTGCAACACCCATAGCGCCGTCCTTTACCTGAATACAAGGTTTCAGTTTCAAAAGATTTGCGCCGAGCGCGACAACGGAGCTGCAGCGTCCGCCAAGAGCAAGATACTTTAAGGTGTCGATCACAAAACTGACATCGAGTTTGTTCTTGCGCTCATTCAGAATTTCGTAGATCGCGGAAGCGTCTTTTCCC
>CAZDLQ010000072.1:0-5545 GCA_964506315.1 uncultured Oscillospiraceae bacterium | reverse complement strand
ACTGCGAAGCAATATAACTCGCCGTTAGGCGAATATAACTGAGGCACACTTCCTTACGGAGTGTGCCTCAAGCCGACATCTTTTTTATTGTTCAAAACCATTTATTTACATTTTCCGAGGGTTTTTATTACCTCGCCGGCCAAAATGAAACCTGCAACGGGCGGCACAAAGCTGATGCTCGCAGGGGTGCGCTTGTCCTCGCACAGTGGCTCGCGCGGCGCTTCCTTTGAATAAACCACCGAAAGTTTTGTTATGCCCCTTTTTGAAAGCTCGCGGCGCATCACACGCGCGAGCGGACACACCGACGTTTTAAATAAATCGCACACCTCAAAGGCGGTGGGGTCAAGCTTGTTGCCTGTTCCCATACTGCTGATTATCGGCACACCCAGCGCTGACGCGCGCACGACAAGCTCGATTTTTGCCGACACCATATCGACTGCGTCTATTATATAGTCGTACTGCGACAAATCATACTCGTCGGCGTTATCGGCGGTGTAAAATACCGCGTTTGCCGCAACCTGTGCCGACGGATTTATGTCCAAAATTCTCGCCTTTGCTACCTCGACCTTAAACTTTCCCGTGGTGCTCTCAAGGGCAATAAGCTGCCTGTTTCGGTTAGAGGGCGAAACGCTGTCGCCGTCAAAAAGGGTGAGCGTTCCCACGCCTGCGCGCGCGAGCGCCTCAACCGCCGCCGCGCCAACTCCGCCCACGCCGAAAACCGCCACGTGCGCATTTTGTAAGCGCTCAAGTGCCGCCGCGCCTATTAAATTTTGCTCTCTTTCAAAAAGCTTAGGCATCGCCCTCACCCCTCTCGTTTTTATTTAATTATAGCATTTTATTTTGTTTTTTCAACACCCTTTTGGGAATAACGCGCCGCCCAAGTGTCAAAACTTTTAAAAGAAAATAAAAGGGGGCGTAGCTTTGCAAAATAAAAAACTGTTTTTTAAGGCCTTTGCGATAACCTTTGCTATAATGACGGCGGTCGGACTTTTGGTGCTCTCGGACGTGCCCGACCTTTCTAAGCCAAAACAAAACACAAGTAGCCGCACACAAGGCTTTAACTACACCCCAAGCGTCGACGATAATTTCACCGTCCTTTTAACCCTCGCGACAAAGCCCGACAAGTCCCCCTACGCTTATTTTCTCCTAAATTTTAACGGAATAGAAAGGCGTCTTAATATAACAAGACTGCCTGCTCAAACCCTGCTCTCTCGGGACGGCGAGAGAAAAATTATCCTGTCCGAGCAGTTTGAAAAAGGCGCGTCGCCGCTCGCCCTGCGCGCACTCTCGCAGTATTTTGACTGCGACGTAACGCGGTATATCGCCGTCGATAACAGCAATTTAACCTCGCTTTTCCTGCTTTTTGACCCCACCGAAATAAGCGTGCCCCAAGACCTTTCCCAAATTGACGAGAAAAACGAAATTTACATTAAAATAGATAAGGGAAGACAGCTTTTGTCGGCGTCGTCAATGGTGGATTTTATCGCCGCAACAAGCTGGCAGGGCGGCCGCGAGCAAACCCTTTATGAAAGCGCAAACGCCATCGCCGCCTTTTTAAACCAAAACGGCGACACACTTTTTGAAAATAGCACTTGCGCCCTTGAAAGCTTTATTTTAAACCGTAGCGTTAACAACTTTTCGGTGTTGGATTTTGAAAAACGCCGCGAGCTTATCCGCTATATTTTAAGCTCCAAAACCGCCGCACAAGCTCAAGTTGTGCAGGGCGAAAGCCGCAACGCCGACACCGAATTTAAAATCGCCGACCAAAGCTTTCTAAATTTGCAAAAAATGCTTAAAAAAACTGTTGAAAATGAGGGGCGGTAGTGGTAAAATGTGTTTTGTTTGAAAATGAAAAGAGGGTGCAAAACACGTGAACAGCTTTTACCTTAAACCGAAAATTTTTGAAAGCCTTAAAGGCTACAGCAAAAAACAGCTTTTAAACGATATTATTGCAGGCGTAATCGTGGCAATTATCGCCCTGCCGCTTTCCATCGCGCTTGCGCTCGCTTCGGGCGTTGAGCCCGCGTGCGGCGTTTACACTGCGGTCGCCGCAGGCTTTATAGTCGCACTGCTCGGCGGTAGCCGAGTGCAAATCGCAGGCCCAACCGCCGCCTTTGCCACCATCGTTGCAGGAATTGTCGCAACACAGGGTATGGATGGACTTTTCATCGCAACCGTGCTGGCAGGCATTTTGCTTGTTTTGATGGGTGTGTGTAAGCTCGGTAACCTTATAAAATACATACCGCACACCATTACAACAGGCTTTACATCGGGTATCGCAGTTACCATTTTAATAGGTCAAATTAAGGATTTTGTGCAAATCAAATATCCCGACGGCGTGCGTCCCATTGAAGCCATTGAGAAAATCGAGGCTAATATTGAGTTTGCCGCAACAGGTAGCCTTTGGGCGCTTTTAGTCGGCGCAATTTGCCTCGCCGTGCTCATTTTCTACCCCAAAATTGAAAAGAAAATTCCGCCGTCACTTGTGTGCGTTGTAGTGGGCGTGGTTTTAGTTAACTGCATCCCCGTGCTTCGCGAAAACGTTTACACAATCGGCGATCTTTACACCATTCCTGCAGGACTTCCCTCGGTCGATTTCGCGGGTATGGATTTTAGTGTAGACAAAATCGTTGCCGCTATTCCCAACGCCGTAACCATCGCAATTTTGGCGGGCGTTGAGTCGCTCTTGTCCTGCGTGGTTGCCGACCAAATGGTAAACGATAAGCACAACTCCAACGCCGAGCTTGTCGCACAGGGACTTGCCAACATCGGCTCAGCGCTTTTCGGCGGAATTCCCGCAACAGGCGCTATCGCGCGCACCGCCGCCAACGTTAAAAACGGCGGTAGAACAGGCGTTTCGGGTATGGTACACTCGGTTGTACTGCTTTTAGTGCTCATTCTTTTAATGCCCTACGCTGCGCTTATTCCTATGCCTGCAATCGCCGCAATACTTTTTGTGGTGGCTTATAATATGAGCGAGTGGCGCGGCATTGTCAAAATTTGCAAAACAAAGGTCTGGACCGACATAATCATTATGCTGCTCACCCTTGTGCTGACGGTTGTGTTTGACCTTGTGGTAGCCATCGCCGTCGGAATGGCGCTGCACCTTGTAATTTTGCTTGTCAAGAAGCTTACAAAAGGCAAAAAGGTAAACTAATATGGGCTGCATAATTGATTTTTTTATGGAATTTGTCTTTGAAGTTGTGTTTGAGGGTACCATTGCAATCTTTTACACTTGTGCTAAAGCCTTTGTTCCCGAAAAACAAAAGCTCGGCCAAAAAGGCCAGTTTGCAGCAACACTTGTTGCAGTAGCAATGTTTGTATCCTTGTTTGTCGGCGTTATCCTGCTTATAGCATCCAAATGCAAGTCAAAATGGGGCATTATACTGCTCGCAGTTCCCGTTCTTTTTATTGTCACAGCAGTCGGTTTCGCCCTTAAAAACCGTAAAAATAAAGACGACTAAAAAAAGAGAGGCTCACGCCTCTCTTTTTTTATAAGCCTCCCTTGCCTAAAGGGAGGGGGACCGACGCGAAGCGTTGGTGGAGGGATACAAGGTAAAAGAAACGTTTAAGGAAAAACTTCCGTTATTAACTTGACTAATATCCCCCCAGTCAAAACCTTCGGTTTTGCCAGCCCCCTTTAGGCAAGGGGGCCTTCGGGCGACCACTGTTCGCCCCTACAAATTCTATCGCACGTAAATTGAAACTGTAGGGGCGGGGGTGTCCCATTCCCCTCCGCCCGCAAAACGTAAAGACTAAACTAACCGTGGGATTTTATAAAACAATCCCTCAGTCACTCGCAAACTTGTGACAGCTCCCTTTACACAAGGGAGCCTACGGGCGAACACTGTTCGCCTCTACAATTCTATCAAACGTTATTTAAATCTATTGCAATTTGCTAAAAAATAAAGTATAATCGGGAATGTAAACGTTTCCCACTATTTTTGTGAGAAAAGGAGAAATAACCATGAACAAAAGACATATCCTAACGGCGCTTTTGCTAACCTGCATTTTGGGCTTCTCGATTTTGGCAGGCTGCAGTAAAACTCCCGTAAACAACGGCTCTTCTAACATAACCGCAAGCGAGGACGATACCCAAAGCCAAACCACCTCGGAAGAGAGCAAAACGCAGTCCAACACAAGCAAAAAAACGTCGGCCACAAATAAAAACAGCTCGACTAACAGCAAAACCGAGTCTACCGAGAGCAAGACTAATTCGGTCGGCATCTCCGACGAGGACTGGATACTCGACGAGGATGACGAGCAAGAAACCTCCGGCACGTCCTCTACACAAAGCTCGGGAATTAAGCAGTATAAGAACCCCAAAAACCTCGGCCTTATCGCCTACCACTGTAGTAGCTTTTGGTGTAACAGCGCAGGCGCCGAGCTTGCCGATAAGGTTTTCGGCACACCCGCCGACGCAAGACTTAAGGAATTTAAACAGGTTGTAGAGGCGAAATACTTTAATCAGTATTTTCTCTCGCTCAGCAAGCCCACAGGTAATATGGATCAGCTTTTGGTTGAGGCCGAGATTATTGCTAAAGCGGGCGGCAGCTTTTGGATCGCCATAAGCTACGATCCTTCAACGGAAACTCTAAGACAGTACGAGCAAAAGCTGAGAGAGGTGCTTGAAGAGCTTGAAAAGCACGGCTATCGCGATCTTGTAAACGGCGTACACTGGGATGAGCCGTACTACAACAACTACAGTCTGCAGGATCTTCAAGATCAGATGAAGGTTAACTACACCGTATTCGGACTTAGAAACTTCCCCGTATTCGGCCTTGCCGAGTTCTCCGATGCAACGCCCAATACCAACAAAAACGGCGACCCGATGCCTTGGGTAAGCCCTGAGTATTCTAAGTACATAACCGATGCAGGCTTTGACTATTATAGCGTTGACGTGCGCGACGGCGCATCAAACGGTAACGGCGGCGCGTATAGACAACACTCCGAGTATCTCGGCGAAACCGTTAAAACAGGCAAAGAGCTTTACCTCGGATATACCAAACGACTTAAGAATTTAATAGGGCATCCGTTTAGCCTTTGGTACTTCCCAAGTGCTTTCGGCACAAAAACCTGGGATTCCCCCGCGGCTGACGAGGATTACAGTATAGCGCACCTTGAGTTCTTCGCCGAGGAGCTTTTAAAAGAGGAATACCCCGGCGGCCTTGCGCTTTACACCTATCACACCCACACCCAAAGCCACGGCTACGTTGGTCTTCAGGAGCGTATTCCGCTTACCAACCCCGACGGAAGCTACGCTTACTATCCCAAGCAGGAAAAGTGGACGCGCTACTTTGATATGGTGCAAAAGTATAGAATAAAGTTTGACGCAATAAGATATAAGTACGTTAAGATTGACGTGTAAATTTTAAAGAAAAAACTGCGAGGCCCCCTCGCAGTTTTTTATTATCCCAACAACCTACTCGGCTCCCTCTGACGAGGGAGCTGGACTTGCCGTAAGGCAAGACTGAGGGAGAGATTAGTAAAACTTAACCTCACGTCTTCTCTCCCTCCGTCTTTTTGCTACACAAAAATCCACCTC
>CAZDLQ010000071.1:0-5549 GCA_964506315.1 uncultured Oscillospiraceae bacterium | reverse complement strand
GGCCCAGTTAGCTTTATGCCCGAGATTACAAACGACAAAAAATACTCAAAAATTTGCCTTTTAAAAGGCGGCGCAGGTAGCGGAAAATCAACCCTTATCAAAAAAGCGGCAACGCTACTGAAAAGCTTTACTGCCGAGCTACTTTACTGCTCGCTTGACCCAAACAGCCTTGACGGTGCGGTGTTTGATGATGAAATCAGCATAGTCGATGCAACACCGCCTCATAGTATAGAACCGCACCTTAGCGGCGCGGTACATACCGTCCTGTCACTTTACGACTTTTTTGATAATAAAAAGCTCTCTCAAAACAAGACCGAAATTATGCGCCTTTATGCCGCTGAAAAACAGCTGTCGGCACGAAAAAACGCCCTAATACGCGCGGCAGGTATGCTACTCTCGTCAAACGAAAGCCTCGCCTCACGCTGTCTTTACACGGATAAGCTTTCTAACTTCATAACGCGCCTTGCCTTAAGAGAAATAAAAAGCTCAAAACAGGGCAGGGGCGAGGTTAAAAATAGGTTTTTGAGCACCGTCACCGAAAACGGACTTTACACATTTTTGGGTACCGCCGAGAAGCTTTGCGAAAAAATTTACGTGATAGATGACGATAACGGCGCCGTTTCGGGTATTATTTGCGAAGGTATAATGAAAGCCGCGGTAAACGAGGGACTGTCGGTCTACGCCTGCCGCTGTCCAATGTCGGTGTCTAATAGAATTGACCATTTGCTCATCCCCGAGCTTTCACTCGGCTTTATGACCTCAAACAAATTCCATCCCGTCAAGGTTGACGCCTATAAAACCATTCACACCGCACGCTTTGCGGATAAGGAAAAAATGCGCGAGTATTCGTATAGAGCAACCTTTCAAAAAAAGGCGGCGCGTGAGCTTCTTTCCGAGGCGGCGCACTGCTGTGGCCTTATTATAAATAAGCATAAAGAGCTCGAAAAATTTTACGTAGATGCCTGCGATTTTAAGGCACGCGACGCTTATTTTGAAAAGACTTTTTTAAGCGTTATTTCGAGATAGCTTTTTGTCAAATTTTTTTGACATATAGATAAAAAAATAATATAATATAGAGGTATAGTAAATTAGGGGGAAGTTATATGCTAAAAACAGTTTTTGCAAGAGCAGGCAGTGATAAAGCGTCATTTATCCGCCAAAGTATTGAGCAAAGCCTTGAAAAATCGGGGAGAGACGTTATTTTGCTCATTCCCGAGCAGTCGTCGTTTGAAACTGAAAAGCAGCTCTATAAATCGCTTGGTGATGCGCTTTTTTCACGTGTAAAGGTTTTAAGCTTTACAAACCTTAGCCGCCTTGTAAAGAGCCTTTACGGCGATAAAAGCGGCGCCCGTCTTTCCCCTGCGGGTAAAATAATCCTGTCGTCCTGCGCCGCCGATAGAGCCGCCGATAGCCTTAAGTTTTATTCAAGACAAAGCACAAACGGTGCCTTTGCAAAAAAGGTTTCGGGCATTATTGACGAGCTCAAAGCCTCGGCCATTTCGAGCAGTGAGCTTGAAAAAAGCATAGCCGCCCTTGAAAACGACGGTCAGCTTTATGATAAGCTTTCCGACATTAGCGCCATTTACAACTGGTATGACGCTCTCTTGGGCGAAAGCTACGTAGACCCGTCGGATGAGCTTACTCTTACGCTTGAAAAACTCGGTAGCGGTGAGTTTTTTTGCGACTACGACGTTATAATAAACGAGTTTTCGTCCTTTAACCGTTCACAGCTTCTTATCATAGAAAAAATGCTTCAAAACAGCCCGTCAGTAACCTTGATTTTATCGGGCAAGCAGGATGGCCGCGCACGCAGTGTCGCGAGCTTTAAAACCCCTAACGAAACCTATGGTAAGTTTAAAAACCTTGCCCAAAAGCTTGGCGTAGAAATAAAGGCACCCGTTTGCCTTGAAAACGCTCAGCTTTTTGAAAACAACGACCTTGCCGAGCTTGAAAAACTGCTTGCAGGCGAAGCAGTAGAGAAAATAAAGCGTGAAAATATAATGCTCTACTCGGCGCCCTCAATCAAAAGAGAGTGCCTAAGCGTTGCGGCTGAGATAAACCGCCTTGTGCGAGCTGAGGGCTATAGATACCGTGATATAGCGGTAATCGGCAGGGATATAGAAAGCTATTTGCCCTTTGCTGAGGACGCGTTTAGAATTTATAATATTCCTTTCTTTGCGGATATGCGCGCCTCGCTTGACACCCGCCCAATAGTTGTGCTCATTGTAAATTTACTTGAAACCGTGATAAGCTCCTTTGAGCCGTCGCGCTTTTTAAGCTACGTAAAATGCGCCATTTCCCCCATAGACGTTGACGACGCCACATGCCTTGAAAATTATATTGAGCTTTGGTCGCTCTCTAAAAAAGACCTTACACGCGATTTTGAAAAGAACCCCGACGGCCTCGCAGGTGAAATGGACGAGGGCGCTTTAGAGCGCCTTAACGCGATAAACCAAACTCGCAAAAAAGCCATCCGGCCTATCGAAGCGTTTAAATCGGCGGTTTATGGCAAAACGGGCGATACAATAACACGCGAAATTTATAACTTCTTAAAGGATAACGGTATACTTAAAAAGCTTTCGAGCTATACCGACAAAATCGCCGAGAAGGACACGGCGCTCGCAAGCGAGCAGTACCGCGCCTTTAAGGCGTGTATGGACGTGCTGTCGCAGCTTTCCGCGCTTTTAGGCAGCGAGAAGGTAACCCTTAAAAGATACTTAGAGCTTTTTAAAATGGCAATAAATGCGTCGGACGTGGGCTCGGTGCCGCATCATCTTGATGAGGTTACCGTTTCGGGCGCTAACCGAGCACGCATTGATAACGTGAAAGCCGTCTTTGTGGTGGGACTTAATGAGGGCGTTTTCCCGCAAAAGCATAATGAGGACGAGCTTTTCTCGGATAGCGATAGAAAAAAGGTGCGTCAGTCGGGCGTGGAAATTTTAGCACCCTCGTCGGTTATGAATGATAACGAGCAGCATTATTTGTATAACGCGCTCACCTGCGCTACAAGCAAGGTTTATTTAAGCTACTCGCGCCACGCCATTAACAGCGACCCTCTCCTTCCGTCAAAAATTATCGGTAAAATTAAGGACAAGCTTGGGGTAGAGGAAACCGATGTATCGAATGAAACGACCGAGCTTTTCGGAACTGACGAAGCGGCCTTTGAGGTGCTTTGCGCGCGTTATAATGAAAACTCAACACTTGCGAATAGCCTGCGCGAGTATTTTATGACAAAGGCCGATCCCACCTATAGAGCAAGACTTCTCAGTATTGATAAGGGAATGAGAAATCGCGAGGGCGCAATCGGAGAAAAAATCGCAACCGAGCTTTACGGCAGTGACCTTATGCTCTCGCCGTCGCAAATTGAAAAATACCATTTGTGCAAGTTCTCACATTTTTGCCGTTACGGATTAAACCTAAACCCACAAAAAAGAGCGGAAATTACCGCGATGGATAGCGGTAACGCTATACATTTCGTCTTAGAACACCTGCTTCGTGATTATACCAAAAACGAGCTTTCGGCCTTTACAAGCGCTGAGCTCGACGACAAGGTAAGCGAGCTTTTAAGTGAGTTTTTGGCCGTTCAAATCGGCAGTAGCGCTTTGGATGACAATCGAGTTTGCTATAGCATAAACAGACTTAAATCAACCGTTTTGCCCGTGCTTGAGTATATCATTCACGAGCTTGATTACAGCGGCTTTACCCCCGTGGACCTTGAGCTTAAAATTAAACACAAACAGGATTTAGAGCCGTATATTATCACAAGCGAAAGCGGCACTAAAATCGGCGTTCACGGCAAGGTCGATAGGGTAGACGTAAAGAAAACGGGCGATAAAACTTATGTGCGCGTAATTGACTATAAAAGCGGCGCCAAAAGCTTTAGCGAAAAGGAACTTGATTACGGCATAAACCTGCAAATGCTGCTTTACCTTTTCTCAATTTGGGAGAACGGCGAGGAGCGTTACGGCAAGGATATAGTCCCCTCGGGCGTACTGTATATGCCCGCCAAACGCCCCGACGTTAAAATAACCGGCAGCACCGCTTCGGGAGATATTGACAAGCAAAAGCAAAAAGAGCTTCGTATGAAGGGCTTTGTTTTAACCGACGAGAATATCACAAACCAAGACGATAAAGCCTTCTACAGCGCAAGCTTCGGCGATATTTCACGCTTTACCGCCATAAAAAATCAAACCGAAAAACTGCTGTGTAAAATGGCCGATGATTTAAAGCTGGGCGAAATCGCCATAAATCCGCTTTATTCGGGCAGGGAAAACCGCGCCTGCGAGCATTGCGATTATAAAATGATTTGCGGCTTTGAAGAGGGCGACGCCCATAGAACAATGGACGAAAAAAGTAGTGAAAGCGAGGTGCAGTAAATGAGCGAGAAAAAATGGACTCCTGAACAAAGTAGCTTTATAAATGCACCGCGCGGACCTATACTTGTGTCGGCGGCGGCAGGTTCGGGTAAAACCGCCTCGGTGGTTGAGCGCGTAATCGGTAGACTTTGCGATAGACAAAATCCGCTTAAAGCTAACCGCCTTTTGATGACCACCTTCTCAAATGCGGCGGCAAATGAAATGCTCTCGCGAATTGAAGCGGCAATACTTGAGCGTATTGATAAAGAGGGCGAGGACGACTTTTTGCTTTCGCAATCCGAAGAACTGCAAAACGCCCAAATAAGCACCATTCACGCATTTTGCCTTAAAGTCGTGCGCGAAAATTTCGCACAGCTCGGCCTGTTTTGTGATTTTAGGGTGGCCGATGAAACCGAAAACGAAATTTTAATGTATACCGCGCTCAAAAACGTAATCTCCAAGGCTTATGAGGAAAACTCACCCGTTTTCTATAAGCTTATTGAGCTGGTTTGCACTTCAAAAAGCGATAGCGAGCTTTTTGAGGTAATTTTAAAGCTTTACAGGACCTTAATTGCAATGCCGTTTTATGAGGACGTCGTAAAAGACTGGATTAGCCTTGCGGCCCCAAGCGACGAGTCCTATGAAAAATGGATGAGCATTTTGAGAAGCGAAGCGCAAAAAAGCGTTGATTTCGCGCTTTCTCTCGCACAGTTAAACCTTGAAAACTGCGGTGAGCAAATGGCATTTCTTTGCGAGGATGCCGAAAACCTAAGAAACTTAAGTGAGCTTTTGCAGGATAAAAAGTACGAGGAAGCCTACACGCTTTCGGGCAGTATTACCATTGATAACCGAAGTATTCCGCGCGGTACAGACCCCGAGCTTAAGGAGCTTATAAAAAACACCCGAACCGCCATTAAAGGTGCGGTGCAAAACTGCCACGAAAGACTCGACTACTCTTGGAAAGAGGCTTTTGTAACCGACCAAACAACCCTTTTTGAGCCGACGAAATATCTTTTCTCACTTGTCCTAAATTTTATGGAAGAATTTGCTGGACTTAAAAGAGAAAAGAATATCGTTGACTTTGCCGACGCCGAGCAGTTTATGCTAAAGCTTCTTTGGCAAAAGGACGAAAACGGAAAATATCAAACCACCGAAATAGCAAATAGGCTGAAAAACCGCTTTGACGAAATTTAT
>CAZDLQ010000070.1:0-5562 GCA_964506315.1 uncultured Oscillospiraceae bacterium | reverse complement strand
CCGAAGCGCTCGGAATGGGACTGCGCGGCAACGGCACTATCCCTGCCGTTTACTCCGCCCGAATCGAGCTTGCAAAAAAAGCAGGTATGGCAGTTATGCAGCTACTTTACAAAAATATCCGTCCGCGTGATATTATGACAAAAGAGGCACTGATGAACGCGCTAACCGTTGATATGGCGCTCGGCTGTTCTACCAACAGTATGCTGCATCTTCCTGCCATTGCTCACGAATGCGGCGTAGAGCTGAATTTGGACATTGCCAATGAGATCAGCGCGGTAACGCCGAATCTTTGCCACTTAGCACCTGCAGGCCGCACCTATATGGAAGACTTAAACGAGGCAGGCGGCGTCTACGCCGTAATGAACGAACTTACCAAAAAGAATTTGCTTAATACCGAGTGTATGACCGTTACGGGCAAAACTATCGGCGAGAATATTGGGGGCTGTGTAAATCTTGACCACGATATTATCCGTCCCATTGACAACCCGTACAGCGAAACGGGCGGCATCGCCGTGCTCAAAGGCAACCTCGCGCCCGAGGGCAGCGTTGTAAAACGCTCGGCGGTACTCCCCGAAATGCTTGTGCACCAAGGTCCTGCCAAGGTTTTCGACTGCGAGGAAGATGCACAAGCCGCTATCAATGCAGGTAAAATCGTTGCAGGCGACGTGGTGGTTATACGCTACGAAGGCCCCAAAGGCGGCCCGGGTATGCGCGAAATGTTGAATCCCACTTCCGCTATTATGGGAATGGGGCTTGGCAGCAGCGTTGCGCTTATCACCGACGGCCGTTTCAGCGGCGCCACACGCGGCGCTTGTATCGGCCACGTAACACCCGAAGCCGCATCGGGCGGTATGATCGGCGTTATAGAGGACGGCGATATTATCAGCATCAACATCCCCGAAAACACCATTGAACTTAAGGTGGATGAAGAGGTTCTTAAAGAGCGTATGAAAAACTTTGTACCGAAACAAAAAGAGTTGTCGGGCTACTTGAAACGCTACGCGTCCTTGGTTTCGGGCGGCGCAACAGGGGCGATACTTAACTGATATGAAGAAGCTAAAAGAAAAACTTGATACCTTGTGCATCTTTAGAGAATTACTAGGCGATGTTGTAATTTTCTCTTTACGTATGTATTTGGAAAATCCCACCAGCTCGGCTTATGCCGAGTTGGTGGCCGCTCTCTATAACGCCAATGGCGGAAATTTAGGTGAATATGTAAAAGAGCTTTGCCTAAACAGTGAAAACGTCTACGTGAAAACGGTAGGTTCGGGGAAGAGTGTTCCCAATTATTTGTATTTTACTCTTGCGGCGGAACTGGACACCTTGCAAGAGGTTGTGGATCTTAGTAAAGAAATCTTGACGGCACCGCTTGAATACAAAGATTTTTTGCCGGAGTTTACAACAACTAAGCTTAGACTTAAAGAAATCTATCTCCATAGAGTAGATAATATCGGCAAATATGGCTACGGTATTTATGCCAAGTACAATATGTTCAGTGTGGATGAGACGGGTAATATCGTTCCTGTTCGCAATCCCGATAAAACACAGCTTTCCGACCTTGTTGATTATGAAAACGAAAGAAAAATCATTGTGGATAACACCAAGGCTTTGCTTGCGGACAAGCCTGCCGCCAATATTTTGCTTACGGGCGATGCCGGCACAGGAAAATCGTCTACAGTTAAAGCCGTTGCCAATGCTCTTTGGAAAGACGGACTTCGCATTGTAGAGGTAAGAAAGGATCAGCTTCGCAGTATTCCTAAAATCCTTGATGAGCTGTCGGGAAATCCGCTGAAATTCGTACTCTTTATCGACGACCTTTCTTTCTTAAAGGACGACGATAATTTCAACTCGCTCAAAGCGGTGCTTGAGGGCTCGGTTACAGCAAAATCCGATAACGTAGTGATATACGCTACCAGCAACCGCAGGCATATTATCAAAGAGAAATTCTCCGACCGTGAAGGCGACGATATCCACCGTAACGACACTATGCAGGAGCTGGTTTCCTTGTCGGAGCGTTTCGGTATTCACGTAACCTTCTCAAAACCAAATAAGGAAACTTTTCTTCATATTGTGCATCATTTGGCGGAAGAAAATGGAATCAATATGCAGGCGCATGAACTTGATTTGCTTGCCGAGCGCTTTGCATTAGAACGTGGCGGAAGATCCGCCCGTCTTGCAAGACAACTCATTGACGGATTGCTTTCGGGGCAAAAAGGTGTATTTTGATTGACATTTGTATTCTTTTTTGATATAATATGTGTTAATCAAATTACTAAAGGCGTTTGAATGGAAACCAGTAACCGTTACAGAGCATTTCAGAGAGCTGCCGTTTGCTGCGAGGCAGTAATGTTAATGCGGTGAATTCCTTCCATGAGCCGACGGCTGAAGGTTTTTTAACTGTGTAGGTCTTACGGGTTCGACCGTTATATCGAAGAAGGTGTAATTTGCACCTGGTAAGGTGTTCTTTGTGAAAAGAGCATAAAGCAGAGTGGTACCACGGTCTATGACTGTCCCTGCTCATCTCCCTCGGGAGATGAGCATTTTTTTTATTTTCTTGGTTTTCACAGCTTTAGCTGTGTCAATAAATAATATTAAGGAGAATCATTATGAAAAAAATCATTTCTCTCATTCTTGCACTGGTTATGTGCGTTGGTATGTGCGTTACCATGTCGTCCTGCGGCAGTAAGGCGGATTTTACTGTCGGTATTGCTCAGCTTATGGAGCACGAATCTCTTGACAAAGCAACTCAAGGATTTATCGATGCTTTAACCGAGGAACTTAAAAAAGAAAATAAGACGGTTAAGTTTGACACTCAGGTTGCCGGCGATGCAAATCTTTGCACAACCGTTGTAAACACTTTAACTGCAAAGAACGTTGATCTTATTATGGCAAACGCTACTCCTGCTCTTCTTGCGGCAGCAAACGGAACTGCAGGTAAAAACATTCCCGTTCTCGGAACTTCCGTAACCGACTATGAAGATACTTTTTCGGGTAACATTCCCGAAAACGTTAGCGGTACATCCGATGCCGTTCCCTTTAACGAGCAGGCTAATATGATGATAGAGTCTTTGGGTCTTAAAGAGGGTGATCAGGTTGGCGTTATTTACTGTTCTAATGAGTCTAACTCAGTTATTCAGTATGAGGCTGTTAAAGCTGAATTTAACGCAAAAGGAATTGTTGTAAAAGCCTACACCTTCTCCGAAACCACCGAGCTTCAGGGTATTGTAACTACCGCTGCTAACGAAAGTAAGGCTATTTACGTTCCTTCCGATAATACCGTTGCTGATAACGATTCGGTTGTCGGAACTATTTGTAGCGATAAAAAGATTCCTGTTTATACAAGCTACGGCGGAACAATTTGCTATGCAAGCCTTGCTATTGATTACTACGAGCTTGGTGAGGAAACCGGTAAGATGGCTGCTGATATTCTTCTCGGAAAGAAGACTCCTGCTGATATCGAAATCAAGACACTTACTCCCTCGGTTTCTTACAATAAAGAGCTTTGTACTCAGCTTGGCATAACTGTTCCCGAAAAATAAAAAACGAGGTATATAATGGCTTTTTTAAATGCACTTCCGGGAGCCGTTGCGGAAGGTCTTATTTGGGGCCTTATGGCAATAGGCGTCTACATATCCTATAAAATACTTGATATAGCCGACCTTACGG
Source organism: uncultured Oscillospiraceae bacterium (assembly GCA_964506315.1). Taxonomy (GTDB): domain Bacteria; phylum Bacillota; class Clostridia; order Oscillospirales; family Ruminococcaceae; genus SIG578. The sequence continues at coordinate 1,896 of CAZDLQ010000070.1, read as the reverse complement.
TAGATGGCTCTATTTGTACAGGTGCTTGCGTATGTGCGATGCTGATAGCAAACGGCTGGACAGTAATTCCTGCTGTAACCGTCGCCTTCTTTGCAGGCGTTTTAACGGGAATTGTAACGGGCCTTTTCCATACGGCACTCGGCATTCCCTCTATACTTGCAGGTATTCTTACTCAGCTTATATTATACTCGGTTAATTTGACTGTTTTAGGCGGAAAGAGCCTTGCAACGATTGATCCCCGCATCAACAAGCTGATGCTGAATATGAGCAATAACACAATGGCTATTGTTGTTATGATTATAGTTGTTGCTGTTGTGATTATCGGCCTTTGGCTGTTCTTTTATACCGAGATAGGTCTTACGCTCAAATCTACAGGCGATAACCCCGATATGAGTAGAGCACAGGGCGTAAACGTAAGTCGAAACAAGGTAATAGGTCTTGCAATTTCTAACGGTATTGTTGCCCTTGCCGGAGCACTTCTTGCCCAATATAAAGGGTCCGCAAACATAAATGACGGTAGAGGCGCGATCGTTATCGGTCTTGCGGCCATATTTATCGGTCTTTCGGTTTCAATGAAAATCAAACCTAATTTCGTTGTAAGCCTGATCGGTGTTGTAGGCGGTGGCGTTATTTATTACATCGTTTATAACTTTGTTATTTTGCTTGGCTTGAAGACTGATTTTCTCAAGATGCTGTCGGCAATCATAGTTGCGGTATTCTTGGCGGTTCCGTATTTAAAGACGACGTATTTCAAAAGCAAAAAGGTCGTGCCTCCCCTTGAACCGATTGAAATAGGAGGTGACGGCGATGCTTAAAATAACAAATTTGCAAAAAACCTTTAATCCGGGAACGGTTAATGCAAAGACTGCCTTAAGCGGACTTAACCTTACCTTAAACGACGGTGATTTTGTTACGGTTATTGGCGGCAACGGAGCGGGAAAATCAACGCTTCTTAACGCTATCGCAGGCGTTTGGAAGCCCGACTACGGCAAAATTGAGCTTGACGGCATTGATGTAACAAACGTGCCCGAGTATAAACGAGCAAAGTTCTTGGGACGCGTGTTTCAGGATCCAATGAAGGGCACCGCTCCCGATATGGAAATTGCGGAAAATCTTGCAATAGCATCCAAAAGAGGAATACCGCGAAAATTTAGATGGGGCGTAAAGAAAGCCGATAAGAAACAATACGTAGAGCTTTTGTCTTCTCTCGAGCTTGGCCTTGAAAATCGTTTGTCTACCAAGGTTGGACTTTTATCGGGTGGACAAAGGCAGGCCGTAACGTTGCTTATGGCAACGCTTAATCGCCCGAAGCTTTTACTGCTTGATGAGCATACCGCCGCGCTTGACCCTAAAACTGCATCAAAGGTGCTTTATTTGACAAATAAGATTGTGTCGGAAAACAATCTTACCACTCTTATGATCACCCATAATATGCACGATGCCATTGAATACGGCAACCGTTTAATTATGATGCACGAAGGAAATATTGTTGTTGATATAAGCGGCGAGGAAAAGAAAAAACTCACTATAGAACAGCTTCTCAAACTGTTTGAAACATCCAGCGGAAGTAAATTTTCAAGCGATAAGGCTATACTTTCTAAATAAAGTCGAAAGGTTGCAAGTGCTTTTGCTTACAACCTTTTTAGTTGGGGTAGATTTTATGTATTTTGATGATATAAAATTAAAAATGACGGTGGAAATTGCCCCTGCCGTTATTGAAAAAGAAAAAATGATGGCGTTTGCGCGCGACTACGACAACATACCTCTTCACACAAATGAGGAATATGCAAAAAAGTCACCCTTCGGCAAACTGATTGCACCGGGTGTTATGTCCTTTATGTCGGTATGGGCAAAGTATTTGGAGGTGGATTTTTTCGGTGAGGAGCTGCTTGCAGG
>CAZDLQ010000069.1:0-5565 GCA_964506315.1 uncultured Oscillospiraceae bacterium | reverse complement strand
GTAAGGTTTACGTTTTGCGTGACTCTTGCGGTGCCCAAAACTCATTTCGGCTTCGCCTCCTAAGTTTTGACCGCTGCGCCATTTCTTCCTCGCTTCTTCTCGCACCGCGAGCGCTCGGTCAAAATGCTGCCAATTCCGCCATATCCGCGTATTTAGTTGTAAGGTTTACGTTTTGCGTGACTCTTGCGGTGCCCAAAACTCATTTCGGCTTCGTTCTCGCCGAGAGTTTATTATAACACCGAAAAGTGAAAATGTCAACTGTTTATCGCCCTAAAACACACCCCAAAGCAGTAGGATTGGGGTGTGTTTTGTGCGCAAGCTTTTGATTTATATACCCTATTCAGTTTGAGTTGGGACTGAGGTTTCGGGCTGAGTGGGCACTGAAGTTTCGGGCTCGGTGGGAGTCGAGGCTTCGAGCTGGGTGGGCACCGAAGTTTCGGGCTCAACGGGGGCCGAGGTGGTGGTAGAATCCGATGACGAGGACTCTTCCTTTGAAGAGGCGCTCACATCCGAGCTTGTATTGTTTTTAGACGAGGTTGACGACGTCTTGGAAGAGGTCGACGCTGTGTTGGACGGATTGCGGTTTGAAAGAGTGGGATACCTTGAGGTTGTGCTACTGTTCCAAAGTCTACTGCTCTCATCCTCGTCGTCCTCGCTTTGTGTATTCGAGGAAACGGTGTTGCCCGTATTATAAGAAGCCGAGTTAATTGCAACCGAGCTATCCTCATTCTTTCTAAGCTTTCTTGCCATTACCACAAGGCGTTGTCCGTCGTAATCATAATAGCAGGTAGAGAGTGTTATAATCTTGTCACTGCTTATTACGTCAACAGGAATGTTTAAGAGAGACCTTCTTCTAACCTGGTGCATAAACGCCTCAAACTCATCCTCATCCTTGGGATTGAGCAAGTCGCAATACTCAAAATAATCACTGCTTTTGCTATCTACGTTATATGTAAATACCGCAAAAACCTTCCACTGCGACTTTTCATAAACTGTATCAAAGTTTATAATGGGGTGTTTTCTATAATAATTGAGCGCGTTCTTACCCTTATAATAATTTTCAAGCTCGGAGAACATTTGGTTATCGCTCTTCATATTATGTCCGTAAATGATTGTGTTAAAATCAAGCGGATACGAGTTGTTACGCATATCAATAAAGGGTGTGCCGTGACGCTCTTTTTCTTTGTAGAAGTTGTGTTTAAGGTAAAAATCGTTATCGGTGGTTTGAACTACGGGGTAGTTCAGCTGTGTGCCGTCAATTTCTACCCAGCCTGCGATGTCCTTATTCTCGCCATAGAGAATTCCAAACTCCTCAAGGTAGCCCTTGGGGTAAACGAGTGACGGCGCAGGGGTTTCGGTTTTAAGCTCGGCAAGATCGTTATACATATTCTCGTTTTGTTTTATTCCGACAAAGAAGCTTAAGATATAACTTACCGAGATTACGAACAGTAAAAGTGCCGCCAAGAAGGTACATTTACGAACCTTTTCGGACGCTTTATCCTCTTTATTAGGTAAAATGTTTTTAAAGAAGGGTTTCTTTTTAGATACCGCGCCTTTTTGAACCACGGAAAGCTGTGGCTGCTCGCTTGCGGCAGCGTCGCCTTTTTTAGCCGCCGAGCTACTGAAAAGAAGCTTACCCTTATTTGCCTCGCGGCTTTCTATGCTATTGGGAACCTCGCTTACAGGAAGCCTTTGGGCGTTAAAAATTGCAAAGCCGTTCATTACTCGGCGAAGCATATCAAAAGCGTTTAAGCTTGCAAGCTCTCTTATTTGTTCGCGGGTTTCCTTACCTGACGGAGCCAAGTCAAAGCGTTTTACCCACGCGGTTTCCTTATTACAAACCGAAACGAAAACAAGGCCGATAGGCTCACCGAGCATTGAAGCAGGGCCTGCATAGCCTGTTACCGAAATGCCAAAATCGGAGTTTGCGGTATTCATAGCGCCGACAGCCATTTGAAGTGCGGTTTCGGCACTTACTGCGCCAAACTCGGTAAGGGTATCCTCTCCTACGCCGAGAATAAGGTTCTTTATTCCGTCGGAATAGCTGGTTACGCCAAACTCAAAGCAAAGCGAAGCACCCGAAACGTCGGTGATTTTTTTGGAAACAAGGCCGCCTGTGCAGGACTCGGCAGTAGCAACGGTAAGCTTATTTGCAATCAGCTCACTTACAACTGCGTGGTGAAGCGACGGCTCGTCGATACCGTAAACGCTGTCGCCGAGTCTTCTCTCAATCTCCTCAACGGTTTCATCAACCTCTTTAATTGCGGTTTTGAAATCGGTGTCGAAAGAAGATACGACAATATCGGTTTTACCGTCAACCTCAAAGGTGGAAACGGTTGGGCTTGTCTTGTCGATAATATCGGAAAGCGAGCTTAAAATAATCGACTCGGTCATACCGAAAACGTTTATTGTTTTAGAAACTACAGTCTTACCCGTCATTTCTTTAAGGAACGGAATAACGCTTCTTTCAAGCATAGCGCGAAGCTCGTTGGGGTTGCCCGGGAGCATTATGATGCACTGATTTCCGCTCTTTAAAATTGAGCCGACAGCAAGTCCTATTTCATTTTTTATTACAACGCTTCCCTCAGGAATCAGCGCTTGGCGGAAATATTCCTCTTTCGCCTGCTCGCCTTTTCTAAAGAAATACGCCTTTATTTTGTCGTAAGCCTGCTCGTCGGTTTTTTGTCCAATCGAGAGCAGCTCACAAACGGCATCTCTTGTAATATCATCGCTCTTAAAGCCGAGACCGCCTGTCATTATGACAATATTGCTACGACCCAAGGCCGATGCCAAGATTGCCTTTAAATCTCTTTTACTGTCTCTTACCGAGGTTTGCAGTGAAACCTCTATGCCGACAGCTCTAAGCTCATCGGATATAAGCTGTGTGTTTGTATTAAGCTGCTTACCTGTCAGCAGCTGCGAGCCTACCGAAATAATTTCTGCTTTCATTTTTTCCTCCGATTAGGGTTAGTTTGCCATAATGTACTCAATTTCAGTGTTTGTGACCGCTCTTTCCACAAGTGCGTCTACGTCGAGAGTAGCCTCAACCTTTTCAAAATCCGCAAGGTTTGGCTTGGTTTTGGGGTGTTTTGGTGTGAACACCGTACAGCAGTCCTCAAACGGCTGAACCGATATATCAAAGGTTTCAATTTTCCTTGAAATTGCAACGATTTCCTCTTTGTCCATACCAATTAAGGGGCGGAAAACGGGACAATCCGACACCGCGTCGGTACAGCAAATTGCAGGCAACGTTTGGCTTGCAACCTGTCCAAGACTCTCGCCCGTTATGAGCGCCTGCGAGTAGTCTTTTTCCGCTATTTTATTTGCTATGCGCATCATAAAGCGGCGCATAACGAGGGTTGAATATTCTTCTTTTATATAATCTCTGATTTGCTCCTGAATCTCGGTAAAGCTTACTGTGTAAAGCTTAATTCTACCGCAGTAGCGCGCTACCTGCGAAAGCAGCTCCTTTACCTTTTGAAGCGCTCTATCGCTTGTATACGGCGGCGATGCAAAATGAACTGCCGAAATTTCAAGGCCGCGTTTGCCCATCATATAACCTGCGACGGGGCTATCAATACCGCCCGAAATAAGAAGCATTGCCCTACCGCCCGTGCCTGTAGGGATACCGCCTGCGCCGTTTTGCTGAGCGCCGTGAACGTACGCGTTGGTATCACGTACCTCAATTACAACGGTTACCTCGGGGTTTATTACGTCAACCGAAAGGTTGTGAAATTTTGAAAGGATATATCCGCCGACCTCTCTACAAATTTCGGGAGAGGTTTTGGGAAACTTTTTATCCGAGCGTTTTGCTACAACCTTGAAGGTTTTGGCAAACGAAAGCTCGCTATTAAGATATTCTACCGCCGTTTTGCATATTGTGCCCATATCCTTTTCGATTTCAGCCGCTCTACAAAATGCGCTTACGCCGAAAACGCGGCTAACGATATCAAAAGCGGCGTCCATATCAAAAAATTCGTCGTTTGAGCTTATTGTAACGGTTGACTGCGATTTTCTAATGTCAACCTTGCCAAGATGCCTCATTCTACGGCGAATGTTTCTAATCATTGTGTCCTCAAAGGTGTTTTTGTTAAGACCTTTAAGGGCGATTTCGCCGTTTTTTATAAGTATAATTTCTTTCATATTTATTTCCTTTATTTAATTCTTTGAAGCGAGTCTTGCGCCTCTTTTAGTGCCGACAGCAACGCGTTTACGTCGTCCACCGTATTCTCACCCGAGAAGCTTACTCTTATTGCAGTGTCTATTGCTAAATCGGAAAGTCCCATCGCCACAAGCACGTGACTGCGGTTTCCCTTAGCACAGGCCGAGCCGCCCGACACAAAAATCTCCTTTTTCTCTAAAAAGTGAATTAAGGTTTCGGATTTTATGGCGTTGGTCGAGAAATTCAGCACGTACGGAAGGGCGTTTTCGGGCGAATTTATTGTGATGCCCGAAATTTCTAAAAGACCGTGAGAGAGAGCCGTTTTTAGCTCTTTTGCCTTTTTGAAATTATCAGCCATTGACGCCGTTGCCTCGCTTACAGCTGTACCGAAAGCGCAAATAGCAGGTGTGTTTTCGGTTCCCGGCCTAAAGCGGTTTTGCTGCTCACCGCCGAAAAACTGCGGAGAAATTTTAGTTCCTTTTTTAACGTAAAGAGCGCCGCAGCCTTTAGGTGCGCCGATTTTATGTGCGCTCACAGTTAGCAAATCCACGCCAAGTCTACCAACGTTTACGGGGATTTTGCCAAAAGCCTGCACGGCATCGCAGTGAACAGTTACCTTACTGCTTTTTCTTCTTGCGGCGGCGGCCGCCGTTGCAACGTCCATTACCGCGCCCGTTTCGTTATTTACAAGCATAAGCGAGCACAAAATTGTATCCTCATCAACTGCATTTGCAATGCTTTGCGGTGAGATTTCGCCGTTTTTATCGGGGTTTACAAGCACTATCTCAAAGCCGTTTTTAGAAAGCTCACTCGCCGCGTCCAAAACCGAGGAATGCTCAATGGCCGAAACCACAATTTTTTTACCGCGCTTTGCGTTTGCACGCGCCGTGCCTAAAATTGCGGTGTTATTAGCCTCGGTTCCGCCGCTTGTAAAGTAAAGCTCGCCTTCTCTACAGCCGAGTGCGCTACTAATAATCTTTTTAGCGTTTTTAATTTCAAGCTCGGCCTTAAAGCCAAGAGAATGAAGCGAGGAAGGGTTGCCAAAGCACTGCGTCATCATTTCAAGCGCCTTTTGTGCGGCCGCAGAGCTTACGCGGGTAGTAGCACTGTTATCAAGATATACCACAAACCATTCCTCCTTTTTAGCATTACATTTTATTATACTACAAAATAGTTTCTATTTCAAGTAAAAAGCCGTATTTACTGTGTGTTTTGCGGTGATTTTAAAAGTTTTTGTCGTTCTTTATAATCGGGCATATATTTTTCGATAAGAGCATAAAAGCTTTTGCCGTGATTTTTGTGTTTTATATGCGCAAGCTCGTGAACCACCACGTAGTCAATAGCCGCCTCGGGATAGCGCATAAGCCTACACGAAAAGCAAATTGAGTTCTTGCCGCTACAAC
>CAZDLQ010000068.1:0-5649 GCA_964506315.1 uncultured Oscillospiraceae bacterium | reverse complement strand
GAGTGCTCTTCTTGGAATTTTTTAACGTAACCGAAGGCGATTTTATCCTTAATAGCCGAGATTGTACCCGCCTTGAAGACGTTATCTCTACCGAAAAGCTCTTCGGTGTATTTATGCGCGTTCATTTGGTACTCACTTGCAAAGTTAAGGTCTATATCAGGTGATTTATCGCCCTTAAAGCCAAGGAAGGTTTCAAACGGGATATTGTGACCGTCACGAATAAGCTGGGCGCCGCATTTGGGACATTTTTTGGGCGGAAGGTCAAAGCCCGAGCCAACCTCACCGTTTTCAAACGGCTCAAAGAATTTACATTCGGGGCAAACGTAGTGCGGAACAAGCGGATTTACCTCGGATATACCTGCCATGGTTGCGACAAACGACGAGCCAACCGAGCCACGCGAGCCCACCTGATAGCCGTCCTCGACCGATTTCCAAACGAGCTTTTGTGCGATGATATAAAGCACGGCAAATCCGTGTTTAATAATTGAATCGAGCTCTTTATCAAGGCGGTTTTTAACTAAATCGGGGAGCGGATCGCCGTAAATCTCCTTTGCCTTTTCATAGGTAATGCGGGTTAAATCCTCCTCCGAGCCCTCGATAGACGGCGGATAGGTGCCCTTTGGAATGGGGCGCACGTTTTTGTCTATCATATCGGCAATTTTATTGGGGTTGGTTATTACAATTTCCCGTGCCTTTTCGGGCGAAAGATACGGAAACTCGCTAAGCATTTCGTCGGTTGTTCTAAAGTACAGCGGAGCCTGCTCTTCTATCTCGCTCTTACCCTCGGCAGGCTGAACGATTTTTCTAAAAATAGCCTGTTCTTTAGATTTAAAGTGAACGTCGCCTGTAGCTACAACGGGGATACCGAGCTGCTCGCCGAGCTTAACAACGGTTTTATTAAATTCTATTACGATTTGCTCGGTTTGAACCTTGCCGTCTCTTACGAGAAACTCGTTATTACCGAGCGGCTGAACCTCTAAATAATCGTAGAATTTTGCGATTTGTACAAGTTCTTCCCACGGCTGACCGTTTAGTATTGCCTCGTAAAGCTCGCCGTCTACGCAGGCGCTTCCTACAAGAAGTCCCTCACGCATAGTAGCGAGTTCGTCCTTGAGCGTTAGCGGTTTACGGTAAAAATAATCAAGGTGACCTTTAGAAACAATTTTATAAAGATTTTTAAGACCAACCGAGTTTTTAACAAGCAGTGTTACGTGGTTTGGGTGGATTCTAAAAAAGTCGCACTCCTCAGTCTCGGCTTTAAGCGCCGCGGTTGTGTCAATATCAAAATCCTTTTTAAGCTTACTTGTTAAAATGGTGTAAATATCCGAAAGCATTTGCGCATCATCGCAGGCGCGGTGATGGTTAAATGCAGGCAGTTTTAGGTATTTTGCAACGCTATCGAGCGTTGTTTTTTTATGCTCGGGGAAAAGCTTCCAAATAATCGGAATGGTATCAATAGCGGTAAAGTCGTAGTCAAGTCCGCTTCTTTTAGCGCTTGCCTTTATAAACCTTGTATCAAAGGATGCGTTATGAGCGACAAGCACGCGGCTGTCACCGCAAAAATCGTAAAACTTCTCAAGCGCCTCTTTCTCAAGGGGTGCATCCTTAACCATATCGTCAGTTATTCCCGTAAGCTCTACAATGCGCTCAGGGATGGGCATTTCGGGGTTTACGAAGGTATTAAAGGTTGCCGCAACGTCGCCTTTTACAATCTTTACGGCGCCGATTTCGGTTATTCTTTCATACTCGGCGTTAAATCCCGTGGTTTCAATATCGAAAACAACAACGTTATCGGTAAGCGATAGGTCGGCGTCACCGAATACGGTGGGTCTTTTCTTATCTACAAGATAGCCTTCCATACCGTAGATAACCTTAAAGTCCTCGTCCTTTTTCCATATACTCTCGACGGTATTCATAGCCTCAGGGTATGCTTGTACTACGCCGTGGTCGGTTATTGCTATCGCCTTATGTCCCCACTCGTATGCCTGACGAATGAGGGTTTCGGGCGACGACACGCCGTCCTGCTCGGAGAGGTAGGTGTGAAGGTGAAGCTCTACGCGCTTCTCCTCGGCGTCGTCGGTTTTATGAAGCCTTTTAACCTTTTCTATTTTGGTGGGACGAATCATATATTCCTTTGCATAATCATCGTACTTATACTGTCCGCTGATAACAACGGTGTCCCCCACCTTTATTTTTGGGATATTGCTTTCCTTATCCTTGCTTACGAAGGCCTTTACAGTAACCGAATCGGTACCGTCACTTATGTAGAAGGTGTAAATGGTGGACTCGCCGCCCTTTATATCGCGACTGTCTGTGAAGAAAACATCACCCCAAACTGTAGCCGATGCAGTTTCAAAGGAAAGTGAGGCTATTGCAATGGGTTTTGTTTTTATTGCGCCCTTGCCAAGCAAAATTTCAGCGTCCGCATCCGAGTAAGGTGTATCAAAGCTGCCTGTATATTTTGGCTTTTCTACGGGTTTAGGCGGTGGATTTCTATAAACTATGTTTTCGGTATATTCACGCGCCTGTAAAGGTGTATTACTTTCCACAAATTCAACCATTATTTTTTGGGAAAACCATTCCGAAATGATGGTGGAAAGCTCAACGTCGCAAAAGCTTTTCTCCAAAATATCCTTGCCGCCGTGCGAAAGGGATACAGTAAGGCTCTCTCCGTCAAATTCGGCGGATGCGCCCGAAAAAAATCCGTTTACGGTTTTATTTCTAAACTTAAGCTCGTCCACAATATAGTCAAACATATCCTGTGAAAACGTTATATTAGAGAATTTAGGAGAAATTCTCACTCTTTTTTGAAGAGTTTTAGAAAGCGTCTCTTCCACCTCATAAACATCCGCAAGCTTTGGGACGCGGCTAAACTGAGCATTAACCTTAAGCACGGTTTCCGACTCGCTTAAAGCAATACCTACAATTTCACAGTCCGAGAATTTGAGTAGCAACTCCTCGGGCAAATAATTTTCAAAAATTTCCCTAAATTTCGACATTTTACACACTCTTTACATTTTTTCTATTTCCTGCAAAAGACAGGAAACTATCTCGTCCTCTTTTATTTTACACACAATTTCGCCCTTCTTAAACAGCACGGCACACTTATCGCCGCCTGCTATTCCGATATCGGCGTCGGACGCTTCACCGGGACCGTTTACCACACAGCCCATAACTGCGACCCTAATATCCTTATTTATGCCGTCAAGGGCGTCCTCGACCCTTTTTGCGATACCAATAAGATCAATTTTAGTTCTACCGCAGGTTGGGCAGGAAACAATTTGTATTCCCTTTTCAAGCCCGATAGCTCTTAAAATATCGTGGCCTGCCCTAACCTCTTTTTCGGGGTTATCGGTAAGCGATACTCTAATTGTAGCGCCTATACCGTCACAAAGCAGTGAGCCTATGCCGATAGACGATTTTACAATGCCCATTCTTGCGCTGCCTGCCTCGGTAACGCCGAGGTGAAGCGGGTAGTTACATTTTTGAGAGATGGCTCTATAGGCATCAATAGTTTTTCTTACGTCCGAGGATTTTATCGAGATTACGATATCGTTAAAATCAAATTTTTCAAGCATTGCGGCTTGAGTTATTGCGCTTTCGCAAAGCGCATCGGCGGTTACTGCGCCGTATTTTTTCAGTATTTCTTTATCAAGCGAGCCCGAATTTACGCCTATTCTTATAGGAATATTCTTGTTTGCACAAGCGGTTACGACCGCCTTTACCCTATCGCTACTGCCGATATTACCGGGGTTAATTCTAATTTTATCGACGCCTGCGGCGGCACATTCAAGCGCAATTTTATAATCAAAATGAATATCCGCTACAAGAGGAATGTTAATATTCTCTTTTATTTTTTCAATAAGCTTTACGGCCTTTAAATCGGGCACCGAAACGCGCACTATATCGCACCCTGCCTTTTCTAAACGTACAGCCTGTGCAACGTTGCCCTCAATATCGGTGCTGATTACGTTAAGCATAGACTGAACGGCAATGGGATTTGCGCCGCCGATTATTTTATTTCCGATTTTAATTTCTTTTGTGTTTCTCATTCTACTCACCCTAATTAAAAGATAGAGATAACGTCCTTAATTGTAACAAAAATCATTAGACCGAACAAAAGGATCATACTGACTGTAATTAAAATTTCCTCAACCTTTTGTTTAAGCGGTTTTCTAAATATTCCCTCATACGCGAGCAGTAGTATTCTACCGCCGTCAAGCGCAGGAATGGGAAGCAGGTTCATAACTCCGATATTGACCGAAATCATTGCGGCAAGCCTTAAAAAGCTTGCGGCGCCGTATTTTGTACTTTCGCCGACAACCTGACCGACCTTGACTATACCGCCGAGTCCGTCTATGCCTACCCTACCCGTAATTAAATCAAAAAGTCCGAGATAGGTTGTTCTTATATACGAAACAGCCTCAAAGAAGCCGTGTGAGATTACGCTGAAAAAGGTTTTTTCTTCGGGGTAAACGTAAAAGGATATAACGTCCTCCTGCTCGCCGTTTTCGTCGGTTACGCGCACAAAGGGGCGCACGTTATCAAGTGTCACCTTTTTGCCGTCACGAAGCACGACAAACTCGGTTTCAAGCTCAATTAGTTCGGTTTTTCCCGTGGGGTCACTTCTTGAAATTCCAAACGAAATATCCTCGCCCGAAAAGACTTTATAGCCTGATACCGAAAGGATTTTATCGCCTTCTAAAAGCGTATGCTCCTCTACCGCTAAATTTATTTGTGCGACGGTTGTAGTTGTAAGGTACTGCGAGCCGTTTGTCGCAACAAGTGAAATTGCAACTATAAGTCCCAAAACAAAGTTCATAAAAACGCCTGCCGAGCAAATGACAATGCGTTTCCAAACCTTTAATCTCTTAAACGAGCGCTCATCGTCGCTATCCTCGGTTTCGCCTTCCATACTGACAAAGCCGCCGACAGGAATAAGGCGCAGGCTATATTCGGTTTCGCCGAATCTTTTTTTAATAAGCTTAGGCCCCATACCGAGCGCAAACTCGTTTACGCGAACCTTAAAAAGCTTTGCGGTTATAAAATGCCCAAGCTCGTGAACGAAAATAATCACGCCGAACATTAAAACCGTAAGCAAAATTGTAATTAAAATATCCATAAATCAGCCTTTCAAAATGTTTATACCCCTGCTTTTATCTTTACATATTCCCTAATTTCAGCGTCGGTATTCAGTATATCATTTAAAGTATATTCGCCCGAGTAATTTTTATATGACAGGGCCTCTCTTACAAGCTCACCGATTTGATAGAACTTAATTTTATCCTCTAAGAACAAGGCTACCGCCTGCTCGTTTGCGCAGTTTACTGCGCAGGGATAAAGTCCGCCGAGCTGTATTGCCTTTTTACAAGCCGCAAGCGCCTCAAAGGTATCATAATCGGGCTCAAAGAAGGTAAGCTTGCCGTAATCGGTAAGCGAAAGCTTGGGGGCGGGCGACGGCAGTCTATCGGGATAGGTTATTGCATACTGAATGGGGATTTTCATATCGGGTGTGCCGAGCTGTGCCAAAACGGCGTTATCAGCAAGCTCTATAAGCGAATGAATAACCGATTCCCTATGAACCACAATTTCCACGTCGTCGGCTTTTTTATCAAAAAGCCAAACCGCCTCAATAAGCTCGGCGCCCTT
>CAZDLQ010000067.1:836-5763 GCA_964506315.1 uncultured Oscillospiraceae bacterium | reverse complement strand
TTTCTCTCCCTCAGTCTTTTTGCTTCGCAAAAATCCAGCTCCCTCGTCAGAGGGAACCAAGAAATTTGGTGTGTTGTTTTCGTAAAGGTTATCTTGTCCAGCCCTTGCCGCTTATTTCGTGGGCGCGGTAAATGGTAACAAACGCCGCGGCGTCGACGCTTTTTATTATAGACAAAAGGTCGGCGTACTGCCCGAGCGTAAAGGTAACCATAAGCATAGTTTGCGCCTCTCCCGTAAAACCGCCGACGACGGAAATCTCGGTGGTGGTGCGGGAGAGCTTTTCTATAATTTCCGCTCTAAGCTGCTTTTCTTTTTGGGAAATAATTTGCGCCGCAAAGGCCTGCTCCTGCCCCAAAAACACCTTGTCAATAACAATCACGCTCACAAACGCAGTGATAATTCCAAGTAGTGTAAGCGTTAGGCTTTGCAGCACGAAAAGTCCTCCTAAAATTACGGCGGCATCGACAATAAAAATCGCCACCGAGCTGCGTAGATTTTTAAACGCTCGGCACAGTACAAAGGCAAGAATGTCGGTGCCGCCCGTCGAGCCGCCGCCTCGAAAGGTCAGCGCACAGCCAACACCTACCAAAACGCCGCCGAAGAGGGCGGCAAGCAGCGGCGACACCTCGCCGTATAAACCGCCCTTGAGGTTTAAAAGCTTTTCAAAAAAATGCGCCTCGACAAGCCGCGAAAAAAAGGCAACGCTCGGCGGATAAATTACGGTTGAAATGAGCGTTTTAAACGCAAACGCTTTGCCTAAAAATATAAGCCCGATGAAAAATAATCCCCAGCTTAAAACTACAATAATCAAGTCAACGGTTATGAAGGAATAAGGCGAAAAATTTTCAATTATAATTGCGCTTCCCGTAACTCCACCTGCGACCAAATCAAAGGGAATTAGAAAAACCGCACTACCAAATGATAGTATAATTGTGCCGCAAACGACGAGAAAAATATTCTTTCCCTGCTTTAAAGCCTGTGATTTTGTAATAAACGGTTTCAATTTTTTCACCTCGCATAAAGTTTTCCCAAAGGCGCGTTTTGTATACAAATTTTGTGGCGCATCTTGTAAAACAAAACAATATGTGATAAAATGTGACCATAAATATGCCATCAAGACAAAGAGGTTATGGATTATGAAATCAATTCGCGCAATTTATAAAATCGGACTCGGTCCTTCGAGCTCTCATACTATGGGCCCCGCTTATGCCGCACAGCGTTTTTATAAGGAATATCCCGAGGCGGATAAGTTTGTAGCCATTTTGTACGGCTCGCTTGCAAAAACGGGCGTTGGACACGGCACCGATAGGGCAATTAGAGAAATTTTCTCGCCTGTTTTAACCGAGATTGTTTTGAACACTCACGAGGAAAATATTCCTCACCCCAATACCGTAGATTTCATAGCCTATAAAAAGGACGAAAAAATCGGCGAAAAGCGTTTTCTTTCAATCGGCGGCGGTGAAATTGTCGAGGAAGGCAAAAAAGAAGCCGAGCGCGCTGAGGTGTATAGCGAAAAAAGCTTTACCGAAATTGCCGAGTACTGTAAATCACAAAATATTAGACTTTCCGATTACGTTTTCGCGCACGAGGACGCCGATTTTAAGACGTTTTTACATAGCGTTTGGCAGGTTATGTGCTCGTCGATAAGAGAGGGACTTATCCATACGGGAACCCTGCCCGGCGGCCTTAACGTTGAGAGAAAAGCGCAGTATTTGTATAGTAGAAAGCACATTGATGAAAGCCCCCAAACAAGAGAAAACCGCCTCGTTTGCGCCTACGCGTTTGCGGTAAGCGAACAAAATGCCGACCTTGGCGCAATCGTTACTGCACCCACCTGCGGTTCGTGCGGCGTTGTTCCTGCCGTGCTTAAATATATGCAGGAGAAAAACGGCTTTTCGGACGACCAAATTGTAAACGCTCTCGCCGTTGCAGGTCTTATCGGTAATATCGTCAGTACCAATGCTTCAATAAGCGGCGCCGAGTGCGGCTGTCAGTCCGAGATCGGAACCGCCTGCTCTATGGCGGCGGCCGCTCTTGCCGAGCTTTTTGAAATGGGTATCGACCAAATCGAGTATGCCGCCGAGATTTCTATGGAGCACCATTTGGGACTTACCTGCGACCCCGTTTGCGGTCTTGTGCAAATTCCCTGCATCGAGAGAAACGCGGTTGCGGCTATGCGCGCCATCAACGCGCTCAGCCTCGCAAACTTCCTTTCGGGTAGCCGTAAAATTTCTTTTGATATTGTTGTTGAAACCATGTATAGAACAGGCCGCGACCTGTCGCGTTCCTACCGCGAAACTTCCGAAGGCGGCCTCGCCAAGCTCTACCAGCACAAATAAAATTGTAAGATATAGTAACGTTTGAAGTGTTTCGCGTCTTGGCTCCCTCTGACGAGGGAGCTGGCAAAACCGAAGGTTTTGACTGAGGGAGAGAGCCCTCAAGCATTGTTGTATCCTAAAGTTTCTCTCCTTCCGTCACGGCTACGCCGTGCCACCTTCCTCGTCAGAGGAAGGCAAGGGGCGAACGGTGTTCGCCCGTAAAAAAGACGTCATCAAAATTAAGGGGGCTAAAAAATGAAAGCTAAATCTATACTTAAAAAACTTGCCGCGCTTGTGCTCTCGCTTTGCATTATGAGCACGGCGCTTATCGGCATAAACCTTCCTGCCGCCGCTGCCGACGTTTCAAGCGGCACAACAGGTAGATGTAGATGGGTTCTTATCGGCACCGTTCTCACAATAAGCGGAAACGGCTCTATGGCCGATTATACGCTTTACCCCGGCGCGCCCTGGGGCACCGATATTACAAGCGTTATCATTGAGGACGGAGTAACAAGTATAGGCGAGTATTCCTTTTACGACTGCAAAAACCTTACGGGAGTCTCCATTCCCGACAGCGTAACAAGGATAGGCGGCTACTCGTTTTTTGACTGTGAACGGCTTGAGAGCGTTGTTATCCCCGACAGCGTAAAAACCATAGGCGGTTATGCTTTTTGCGATTGCAACAGTATGACAAGCCTTACCATACCAAACAGCGTAACGTCCATAGGCGAGGATGCGTTTTATAACTGCACCGGTCTTACAAGCGTTACCATTCCCGATAGCGTAAAAAGTATTGGAAAATTCGCCTTTTCTAACTGTAGCAGGCTTGCAAATATCACCATTGGAAGCGGCGTAACTGATATATACGATTACGCCTTTAGATATTGCACCGCTCTTAAAAGCATTACCATTCCGAGTAGCGTGTCGCGTATGGGCGACGGCGTGTTTTACGGCTGCACCGCCCTTAAAAGCATCGAAATTCCCGATAGCGTAAAGCGTATAGGCGCAGGCGCATTTTACGGCTGCAGTGCCCTTACAAGCGCGACTATCGGAAACGGCGTAAGAAGCATCTCTTTTCAAATGTTTATTAAATGCAGTAAGCTTAAATCCGTCCAAATAGGAAGCGGTGTAGTAAGCATAAGCGGCTTTGCCTTTAAGAACTGCACAAGTCTTGAAAACATCACCATTCCCGAAAAGGTGATAACCATAAGCAGCGGCGCGTTTTCGGGCTGTACTGCGCTTAAGAGTATCAAGATTCCCGATAGGGTATCGGGCATAGGTGACAACGTGTTTTCGGGCTGCAGTAGCCTTGCAACCGTTAGCCTCGGAAACAGGGTAAAAAGCCTTGGTGACTTTGTGTTTTCCGAGTGCGACGCGCTTGTCAGCATCACTATCCCTAACAGCGTTACAAGTATAGGCGATTCCACCTTTTACGGTTGCGATAGCCTTAAAAACGTTACCATCGGAAAAAACGTAAATAGCTTAGGTAAGTATACGTTCGGATACTGTGAGGGCCTTGTAAATATTGCAATCCCCAAGAGCCTGACAAGTATAGGCAAGTGGGCGTTCGTGGGCTGCAGCGCTCTTAAAGAAAACGGAAAAGTGTACTACTGCGGAACCGATTCTCAGTGGAAAAATATAAGCATTGACTCCGAAAATTCAAGTTTGCAGGATGCGGCAAGAGAAAATCATAGATATGAGTGGGTAACCGATAAGGAACCCACCTGCGCCCTGACAGGTATCAAGCACGAGCAGTGCGTTATTTGCGGCGCAACACGCAGTATGAACACCGTTATTCCCGCCACCCGTAAGCACACGTATAAGAGTGTTACCAAAGAGGGATACACGGTTCACACCTGTAAGGTGTGCGGTGATAGTTATAAGGACAACTTTGCCGAAGGTCAGGACGGCGTAAAGAATATGTATGTAGAGCAGTCGGGCAATGAGCTCGTCGTTAATTGGGACGCATACCCCGATGCGCAAAAGTACGTTATTTACGTGACCGATTCAAAAGGCAACCACGTTGTTACCAAGGCCGTTGACGGCTATAAAACGAGCGTGACGCTCTCCTGCCCGAGCGACATTGAGGGCAATAAAACCTATACTATCGGCGTGCGGGTTAAAACAACAAAATGGCTCGGTACGGCCTATAGAGATGAGGCTCTAAAGCTAAACCGAAACGAAATTCCCACCCCTTCGACCCCCGCCTTTACCACCCACGCTATCGCTGACGGCTCGCTTAAATCAACCGAGGTTGCGCTTAGCTGGGACGGGATAAAGGGCGCGGATAAGTACGTGGTATATTTCACTTCCGCCGACGGAAAAACGCTTGTGCGCGAAACCCGAAGCACCGAGGTGTGCGTGAGCGGACTTTCTCCCCAAACCGCCTACACGGTAAGATTGCAGGCAAGAATTTTGGACGGCGGCAAGGCCTGTTACAGCGCCATTTCAAAAACGCTCACTACCATCACCACCGCCGCGTAAATACAGTAAATCAAAAAGGACAGCACCGCTGTCCTTTTTTTGCGCGGTGCGCCGAAATAAGCCCTCCTTGTGTAAAGGTAGCGAAGCGACCGAGCGGCAATGAATGACAGTCCAGTGGACTGTCA
>CAZDLQ010000067.1:0-826 GCA_964506315.1 uncultured Oscillospiraceae bacterium | reverse complement strand
CCCTCAGTCAAAACCTACGGTTTTGCCAGCTCCCTTTACACAAGGGAGCCTACGGGCGAACACTGTTCGCCCCTACGGATTCTATTGCACGTAAATGGTCGAAAACATACCTAAAATGCAAAATTTACGGCAAAATCCCCATACTCGCCTGACCTAAACGGCTTTTTTTGAAAATATTCAACAAATTTAAAAAAATTTCAAAAAACTATGGAAATATTTTTTCATATTTGTTATAATATTCAATTGGTGAAATATAAAAGAAAAAAATGCGAGAATTCGCAACAAAAAACAGGAGGTAGAATACCTTGAGTAAAAAGTATGTTTATTTGTTCACAGAGGGTAACGCAAGCATGCGTGAGCTCCTCGGCGGTAAGGGCGCAAACCTTGCTGAAATGACCGGCCTTGGTCTTCCCGTTCCTCAGGGCTTCACAATTTCAACAGAAGCTTGTACACAGTACTATGAGGATGGCAGAAAAATCAACGATGATATCCAGGCTGAAATCATGGAATACATCATCAAGATGGAAGAAATCACAGGCAAGAAGTTCGGCGATCTTGAGAATCCTCTTCTCGTTTCCGTTCGTTCAGGTGCTCGTGCATCAATGCCCGGTATGATGGACACAATCCTTAACCTTGGTCTTAACGAAGAGGTTGTTAACGTTATGGCTGAAAAGTCAGGCAACGCTCGTTGGGCTTGGGACTGCTACAGAAGATTCATTCAGATGTATTCTGATGTTGTTATGGAAGTTGGTAAGAAGTACTTCGAAGAGCTTATCGACAAAATGAAAGAAGAAAAGGGCGTTACTCAGGACGTTGACCTTACAGC
>CAZDLQ010000066.1:3228-5780 GCA_964506315.1 uncultured Oscillospiraceae bacterium | reverse complement strand
ACATTGTGGTCTTACCTGAGTTCGGGTTGCCTGTTAAAGCAATTCTCATTTGGGTTTTCTCCTTATTTTAATCCTAATGGATAAAGTTACTAAAAAAACGAGTTAGCGGCCGCTAACTCACCGCCGTAAAAAATGCTGATACTAAAATCAGCCTTTTTAAACGTTATATTTCTATAGCGGCGGCAAGCTCTTTGTCAATGTTATACCTGCCATCCTTAATAGAAACAACACAACTGTTCTTTAGGTGAGAAACAACGGTGATAGCCTCGCCACTGTAGCAGCCGAGAGAGAATAAAAAGCTGTCAAGCTCCTCGTCGTCGGTGACAATGCTTTTGATTATGTATTCAGTTCCTTCGTTTGCATCAAGTAAAGTCATAAAATTCACCGTTTTTCAAGTAGATAATCTAATCAGTTAGCCTCGACTAACCACAGGACAGTATAATCCAATATGTAAAAAAAGTCAATACTTTTTTTAAAAAAATTACGTTAAAATTCGAGATTTTTAAAAGTTGCCGATTTTCTCACGTTTTTAGTCGATTATCCATAATATAAGATAAGGGAGGAACGGTTATGGAAAAGGCGATATTTTTTTCACTTTTAACAATTTTTGCGCTTTTGGGCGTACATAAAGCGGTGGAACTTGTGCAAAGTCTTTTCGCTTTACACCTAAAAAACACTGTAGTTATAATGTATAAACCGCCCCAAAGCTGTGACGATGCCGAAATGGTAATACGTCAGCTTGCACAGTACTCAAATAGAGTTTCCGCCCCTGCAAAAACTGCGGTTTACATAGTAAAGGACGACCTTGATGAGCATAATTTGGAAATATGCAAACGCACAGCGGATCAGTACAGCAACGTTTTTGTGGGAAATTTCACCGATGCAAAAGAGCTTCTTTAAAAACAAAAAACTCAGCCAAATTTGGCTGAGTTTTTACTTTACATTAAAATCTCTTGCTTAAGCTTTTTTTCTTCGGCATCGGCCTTTTCGGGCTGCGAGGGGAGAATAAGCTTTACTGCCGAAGGCACAACCTCAAAGGTGGTTTTGCCTTCTAAGAACGACGGCTCACCGTCAAAGCAAACGGGAAGCCTTTCGCGGCACTCTATGGTTACCTTTTTGCACTTGTGGTACGAAAGATACTTTTTGAGGATGGGACTCGTTACGTGAGCGCCCACCTTGTATAAATCGAAAAACTTTAAAAATTGAAGTCTTGAAATCTTCTTAATGGGACAAACGTCGATAAATCCGTCCGAAACGTCGGCTCTCGGAGAGGTTTTGTACTGACCGCCGCAGTAAATGCCCTTTGAAATAGAACAAAGCAGCATATCGTCAAAAATCTCGGTGCCGTCGTCAAGTGTCACCTTCATAGGACGCGAAATTTTGCTTACAAGTGAGTAAAAAACACTTATTGCATAGGCGGATTTTCCCGAAACACTGGGCTTGGTCTTAAACTTTACAAAATTGTGTGCTACTGTCGCGTCAAAACCGATGTTGACCATATTTGCAACGTATCGGTTGCCGACTTTTATAAGGTCAATATCAATAGGCTCGCCCTTGATTTGCGCAGGGATATTTAAAAAATCCTCAGACTCGTAGCCACCAAATGCCTTTATGTAGTCGTTGCCCGAACCAAGCGGCAAAACGCCGACTCGGGCAAGCGGAGAGCCTACTGCACCGTTTATAACCTCGTTAATGGTTCCGTCACCGCCGCAGGCGTAAAAACGCGTCGGGACATCAAGGCTTTTGCATCTTTCCGAAACAAACTCTCTTGCATCGCCAACAGCCTTGGTGATGTAAATCTCATAGTCAAGCTCAAGGGTTTTTGCGGTGGCTTCAATTTTAGCTATATAGCTCATGCTTAAATTGTTCTTTCCCGCCTTGGGATTGATGACGAAAATATTTTTTTCACTCATAAAAAGCTACTCCTTAGAACTTTGTTTCTTCAATTATAAACTTAGGTCTCGCCTTAACCTCTTTGTAAATTTTTCCAATATATTCGCCCACCACACCGAGTGATAAAAGCTGCAGGCCGCCAAGCGCCCATATTGAAATAACGGTGGTAGTCCAGCCCTGCACGGTCGCGCCGCACATCCAGCGAATGAGCGAGTAGATTAAAACCGCAATGCTTACAATGAATATAATAACTCCGAGTGAGAACACCATTCTAATCGGCTTAACACTAAAAGAGGTTATGCCGTCAACCGCAAAGGCAAGCATCTTTTTAAACGGATATTTTGAGGTGCCTGCAAAACGCTCGTGTCGCTCGTAAGAAACGGTGTCACTCTTAAAGCCAACGAGCGGAACGATGCCGCGAAGGAAGAGATTAACCTCTTTAAAATCGGAGAGGGCATCGAGCGCACGCGCGCTCATAAGACGGTAATCGGCGTGATTGTATACAACCTCAACGCCTAAAAATAGCATAAGCTTGTAGAAAAACTGAGCCGTACCGCGTTTGAACGCGCTGTCGGTCTTGCGGCTGCTGCGCACACCGTAAACAATGTCGCAACCGCCATTGAATTTGTCGACAAACTCGTCTATAACGTCAATGTCGT
>CAZDLQ010000066.1:0-3218 GCA_964506315.1 uncultured Oscillospiraceae bacterium | reverse complement strand
CCTGAAGGTCGGCGTCAAGCGAAATGGCGGCGTCGCACTTGTCCTTTACTGTCATAAGACCTGCCAAAAGCGCGTTTTGGTGACCTTGATTTCGTGAAAGTTTTATAGCGCAAAACCTGTCGCTTTGCTCGTGTAAATCGCTTATAATCTCGTAGGTCCTGTCGCGGCTTCCGTCGTCAACAAACACGATTTTACTGTTCTTTTTGATTTTTTTAGCATCAATAAGCTGCTGCATCTTATCAAAAAGACGCTTAGAGGTTTCGCCTAAAACCTCTTCTTCATTATAGCAGGGAATTACAAAATAAACAGTTTTCATTAGTTCTCCTCCGAACCTTTACTTTCATCGTCGCGAGTTATAGCGTCGTCGGGTTTTGCGCTCTCGACGCTGTCTTCGCCGTCCTCGTCCTCGCTTTCAGCAAAGCGAAGCGGCTCGTCATCATCAGGATAAAGCTCGTCAGCCGAGTGAATACGTACCGAAAGCGGTGTAGCCTCTTGCTGTTGCTTTAACATTTCGGAAAGCTCGTCAAAAAGCTCGTCGGGCTTTTCATTGCAAACGGGATGACGCTTGCGGTAGATATGGCTTGCGGCAAGATAAATTAAAAGCGCTAAAAGCGAAATAATCGAAATAATTACGCCAATTTTAAGACCGGGAGTTTCATAAGTGAATACGATTTCATTTTCGCCCGCCTGTGCATAAACTGCAACAAAGCCGCTGTTTACGCGCTCTACGTCTACCTTTTTGCCGTTCACCGTCGCACTCCAGCCGTCGTCGTAGGGAACGCTGTAGAATACAAGATTTGCTTTGTCTAAGGTTATGGTGCTTTCAAATCCCGTATTGGTTACAACAAAGCTGTCGGCACAGTTTTGACGCAAAACCTCAACGTCCTCAGCCATTGTTGACTCGGCAAGGAAAGAGTCCTCTTGCCTAAGCTCGATAAGACTTAAATCATATTTCTCAAGCTGCTCGTCGGAAAGCAGTATGGCCTGAAGCATAAGACGCGCACGGTAGGTTTCGGTGATGCCTTCATAATATTCCTGCGTGCAGTAGGTGTCATAAGCAAAGCCCATAGGAATATAATATTCGTTTTCGTAAATATCAAAGCCGTTTTGAGTGTCTATCTTGTTAAAGCCGTAGCAAACAATGGGGTCTTCCTTTGCCGACTCTATAAATAAATATTTGCAAGAGGTAAGCGTTCTAAGCGCGTACTGCTCGGGCTCGGGACGGGATGCAACCCCACGCTCAACACCGATTTCGGGGTAAAAGCTCATAACCGACTCAGGAACAATACTGTGGAAGGCTTGAATGGACGGATATCCCCAAAACATCGGTAAGTTATCCATTCCGTCATAAACGTCAATTCTGAAAAACTCGTTTTCCTCGTTAGGCAGCGAAATCTTTTCGCCGCCGTAAATTGCGTTGTCAATTATGAAATCCTCATCGTAGGAATGTGCCTTGCCCATAGATATAAAGGCTATCGAATAAATAACCGTAACAACACAAACGAGTGCGGTAAGAATTTTTGTAAAATCGCGCCTGTGCCTAAATACGTTTATCAAAACTGCGGTTACAAATATTGAAAGAATTGCTATTATAACGTATACCCAAAAACGTTCGGGGTATTCTGTAAGTCCAAACTCTACGCCGTCCTCAACACGCTTGGGAACTAAACCGACACTGCAAAAACAAAGCGTAATTAAAAGCGTCCACCTAATTCCCGTGTTGTATTCGCGCGTGGTGCATTTTTCAAGCGAAATTACGGTTGCAAGCGCCATTAAAAGAATAGGCATAAAGAACCAGCGGCCGTAATATGCATCATTGAGCGCAAAGTAAAAGCTGTTAAGACCGGGAACAAGCGCCATAAATAAACTGATGCCAAGCATTCTTCTAATAAAATTGCGCTTGTGGGTTTGCATAAAGGTGATAACGCCCGTCATAGATAATAGCGGCAGCCAAGCGCCAAGCGACGACCATTTTGCGTTAGCATCGGGGAAGAAATTGGGTCTTGCAGGAATGTCGGGCGGGAAGAATAAGCACTCTAAAATAGCAAAATAACGCTGCTCGTTTGAGTAAACAAGTAAATTCCAGCCGTCGAGCATAGAGCTAAGGCGCGGATTACCAAGAACCGTTATAATGGCCGGCACTAAGATTACCGCCGCCATTAAAAGACCTAAAACCGCCTCAAGCGCAAGTCCTAAAAATGCCGAAAACTTAAGACGCCAGGTTTTAGACGATGCAAGCCGTACAAAGAAATAAATTATAACAAATACAACCTCGCCGAAAAAGAAGAAGTAATTACAAAGCGAGCATAAGAAAACGCTGAACGCAAACGGGCCTTTTTTGCCTTCCTCAACGTACATTTCAAGCGAAAGCAGCAGGAGAGGGAAGAAGGCGATAACCTCGTGAAAATGGTTAAAGAATATGTTGTAAATTCCAAAGCCCGAAAATGCGTATAAAAGACCGCCTATGATAGCGTAGTTTTTGTTGGTAACGAACCTTTTAATGTATGCGCAGGCGGTAGTTGCCGCGGTGGCAAACTTGAGCCAAAAAAGCGGAGCCATAAGATAGGGGAGCGCCGCGTTGGGAAAGGGAAGCGTCAGCCAAAAGAACGGACTTCCGAGCAAGTAAAAGGAATAAGAGCCAATAAAGTTTACGCCAAGATCGGTGTAAAAGTTAAAGCCGATATTGCCCTCTCTTATTGCACGGTGCGCAAGCTGATAAAACGGAATTTGCTGAACGTTGTAGTCACCGTAAAATAGGAATATTCCGCGGTCGCCGAGTAGTGACGGAAGGAAAAATACAGCCGAAACCACAAAGGCTATAACAAACACTTTTATATATAGCCTTGCATCACAGCTAAGGCGTTTTTTAGGTTCTTTATACACAGCTTTGACCTCATCTTTCAAGAAAATTTGCTTAAACATAATTATACATAATAAGTATAACACAGTTCTTTTTAATTTAAAAGAGAAAATGGCTAAAAATTACAGTTTTTTAATAATTTCGCGTCAAAAACAGCGTTTTTGCATTTTTTCAAACCCGTTCTTGCATTTTGAAATAAAAAAACGCAAAACTTGGGTTAATTATTTAACGAAAATGGTAAAAAATGTAGTTTAGTCTATTGACGAATTGCATAAATGCGAGTATAATAATTTAGTAAAAATAATTTTTCCGCAAAGGCGGAAAAAAATAAAAACCGAAAGGTAAAAATAGGTGATTC
>CAZDLQ010000065.1:0-5911 GCA_964506315.1 uncultured Oscillospiraceae bacterium | reverse complement strand
GCCTTTTTGTTGTTAGCCACTTACTTGTGCATAAAAAAATCACAG
Organism: uncultured Oscillospiraceae bacterium; assembly: GCA_964506315.1. GTDB lineage: Bacteria > Bacillota > Clostridia > Oscillospirales > Ruminococcaceae > SIG578. The sequence goes on along the minus strand of CAZDLQ010000065.1, from coordinate 5,866 downwards.
TTCAAATGAACCGTGATTTTTTATGCTTAATATTCGTTTATTCTCCCCAGCCTAAAGTCTCGTCGCCGTACTCATAGTCGGGAGTTTCGGGATCGGACTCGACAGGCTCGGGCTGATTTACGTAAAGAATTACTGTGTAAGGCTGTGAAATATCAATTATCTTGCCGGGCTCGTCGCTCATTTCAACAACGTAATCGGTGTCGCCGTAGGATTCTTCCTTTTGCTCAATTTCGTAGCGAATGTAAAGTCCGTAAAGAGTTTCCTTAGCGTACTCCAAGTTCTTTCCTACAAGATCGGGAAGCTCTCTAAACTGTGAGCCGCGGCTTACTGTAAGCTTAATCTCAAGGCCGTCATCTTCAACGGGAGTGCCTGCCTCAACCGACTGCTCGATAATGGTGTTTTCGCCGTACTGCTCACTATACACAAACTCGTGAGTGATCTTGAATTTTTGCATATAGTCCTCATCGGCCAAAACTGCATTGATGTTTTTGGAAACAAAGTTAGGAACCGAGTACTTATACATTACGTCGCTCTCATTACTATCGCTTGACGAATCGGACGAGAAGTTAATCGAGCTTGTGCCGCTTGTATTGCTTGAGTTGTTATCGGGTTTTTCCGAAGGGAACATAAACAGTACAACCACAATAATGAGTACTATAAGAATGGGTGCGGCAATTGCGGCGGCGATAAGCGAATATTTTGTAGAGTCCTTCATTTTTTTCTTTTTGGGCTCGGGCTTTGCGGGTGTCTCGGCTTCTACTTCGGGTGCGCCGCTAAACTCGAGCACCTCGGAAAGCTGTGACATCAAAGCGGCAACGCTTTCGGTTCTCTTTTCGGGCGAGAGAGCCATTGCCGAAGCGAGCGCATTTGAAACGTTTTTAGGTATGCTTGAATTAAGCGAGCTTGCGGCAACAAGGTTGTCGTTTGAAACTCTTGAGCTTGCCTCAACAGGCATTGTGCCTGTAAGTGAGCGGTAGATGGTTGCGGCAAGTGCGTAAACATCGGTATAGGTTCCCTGCCAAGCGCTTGAGGTGTACTGCTCGGGTGCGGTGTAGCCGGGATAAAGCTGAGCGATAATCTCACTTCTTGCAGTTCTTGCAGGGGCAATTTCGAATGAGGTGAGCTTAAGGTTTCCGCTTCTATCAACCATTATTGTGTCGGGGCTGATACCTCTATGAATAAGCTCACTTGTATGAATAGCGCTAACGCAAGAAAGCAGGGGCATAAACAGCTGCTTGGTGTCTTCCCAAGAGAGATAGCCGCCGTTCTTTTTAAAGAACTCGGAAAGAGTCATACCCTCGATATATTCGTAAACCACGTAAACTGTATTATTTGTCTCAAAAATCCCCTTAACATGTTCAACCTCGGAAAGAGAACCCAGCTTAATAAGCTTTTTAGCAAGGTCAATATAATCCATTTTAAGCGATTTAAACTGTATTTCGCTACCTGCGTTAATCTTTACCTCGGGGTTGCCCTTATCACGAGTAGCAAGGTTTTCGGGAAGATATTCGCGAATTTTTACCTTAATGTTTTCTATCGTATCAAGAGCAATATATGTAGCGCCCATACCGTTATAGCTGAGAACCTTACCCACAAGGTAACGTTCCTGCAGTATTGTTTTGGGTGCAAGGTATGAAGGAAGGTAAGGAGAGCCGTCAACGTAGCCGCAGCGCAGGCATTTTTTGATGCCCTCTCCCTTTTCTCTCATACATCCCATACAAAGATTTTCAGTATTCATTACAAATTTCACTCCTATTTGCAGTTGTTAAAGCTTTTTAAATCAGCCTCGCATAGCCGCCTCAAACCTCGGCAGTACGCCAAAGCCGTCGCTGGTTAGTGCAGGCATTTGATAAATATCGTGACCGGGGAAATGGTTGCCCTCAATTAAGAGTGCGCCATTATCAGTAAATGCTATATCCCAGCCAACGTAGCCAATTTCTTCTACTCTTACTGCGGCCTTTTCAACAAGCTCTCTTCCCTCTTTAAAGTAAGGAATTTCAAAGCCGCGAATTTGTGTGTTAGTGTCGGGGTGATGCGTGTAAATCACGCCGTTTTTATCGGCCGCATCGGTGGTGATTACGCCCGTTTCAGCATCTACAAGCGCCGCCATACCGCCGCTGTTTAGATTATCTACAATTGTATTTCCCGCGCCTATTCTCAGCGAGCAAAATACAACGTTTACCTTTTTATTTCGTGTAATGGTAACCATTCGCACGGTGGTTACACAGCCGCCGAAAAGCGAGTTCATTTTTTCGTTTTGGACTATAATTTCCTCAGCGATGGTTTGCTCATTTTCAAGGCAGTGCGCTCTAAGCGCGTCTACACTTTCAAAATCGGATGTGCGGATTTTTTCAACGCCCTTACCGCAAGCGCCGTCGCGCGGTTTAACCATCATTTCGGGGTGTTTTTCACAAAAGGATGTAATTTCGTCTATGCTCGATTTTTCAAAATCCACCCAGTCTCTTTTAAGGCAGTCGGAAAAAATGCGGTTAAACTCGTCCTTTTTATCAAACTTATACCACGAATTTTTGTCGTTTAAGGTTTTTACAAGGTTATTGTTTATACCTCTTGTAACCTGTGTTTTTCTTTGCTTTGCCGAAAGATTATAAAACTCAAAAACCACGTAGTCCATATAGCCTGCTAAATACTTATATCCGCAGTAAATCATATCTATCAGCACAAAAAGGGTGGGTTTGCCCGTTCTTTTTCGCACAACCTTGGCCTGTGCCAGCATATTTTTAAAATCCATTTCGCCGATGCGGCGAATTAAGTATTTAATTTTACCCAAAACTGCACCAAACCTTATGCGTTTTTATCTTCTTTAATTTGCTCAAAAACTTCCTTATTTTTTACCTCGCCGTCTATTCCCTCGGTGCTTTCCTTTGAGAAAAGCACCTTAACGGTTAAGAGGCAAATTTTAATGTCGTTAATAAACGAAAAGTCGTTGATGTAAAGTAGGTCCATTTTAAGCTTATCCTGAGGCGTGGTGTTATATTTACCTCTAACCTGTGCAAGACCTGTTAAGCCTGCCTTAACGTTAAGCCTATAGATAAACTCGGGAACGGTTTTAGTATATTCCCTAATGAACACGTCACGCTCGGGGCGGGGGCCCACAAAGCTCATATCACCTTTAAATATGTTGAGTAGCTGCGGAAGCTCGTCAATTCGCATTGCGCGAAGCTTTTTGCCGATTTTGGTAATTCTCGGGTCGTCCTTTGTCGAAAGAGTTGCGCCCGAAATTTGCTCGGCATTTTCTACCATTGTTCTAAATTTAATTACGTTAAAGGCGCGATAATTTTCGGTTATGCGCTCCTGTTTATAGAAAACGCTGCCGCCGTCGTCACGCTTAATGAGTATTGCAACCACAAGCATTATAGGTGACGTGAGTATAATTGCAATTAAGGATGCGACTATATCAAAAAGGCGTTTTGTGATTTTTTGTTCAAGTGTAAGCGTCATAGGCTTACAGGAAAAGAAGGGAATATCGTCAATTTGCTGCATACCCGAATGGCGAACAGCAATTTCGTAAAGCTCGGGCAATATATAGATATTCTTATTTAATGCAAGACAGTACTGTGCAACCTTTTCGCGCTTTTTACTTGAAAGGTCAAGCATAAATACCGCTTCGCTTTGACAAATGGAATAGTAAAGCTCGGGGTCGTCAAAGCTTATGATTTTTTCAATCTCAAACTTATCGCTATAGCCCTTAAGTTTTCTTATATAGCTTTCGCTCATTTCGGTATCGTAGCAAACCACAACCGATTTAAGCGGTTTCTTAAAGGCCTTGTAAATGCTTCTTGCGATTATAGTCCAAATAGTGAAGGCGGCAAGCTGCATTAAATAAGTGAGAATAAAGTCCGTTACGGTAAACCATACAAACGAGTAGACCTTAATTATAACAAAGGCGGCAAGGTCACTTAAAATTATAGCGAAGGCGCCCGTTATAACAAGCTCTACAGAGCGTTTTTGTGTTACGGCAAACGAGCCGGTTATATACAAAAACAGTGCCGAAAATATTATTATAGGAACGATGGTTGCGTGGTCATCGGCAGGTATGGTGCCTCTTGAAAAAAGCCCGATAAGCGCCGACACAAAAACAACCGAAATGATTGCTATCTCAACAAGCGCATTAAGGTAATAAAGCGACCTGCTGAAATTTTTAATAAATTTTTTCATTTCTAAAACCGCTTTTCCTTTTAAGGTTTAATTTAGAAGCAACCCTCAGCAGCGGCTTTTGCCTCCGCTCTCTTATCACATACTATAAAATAAACGTAATTGCCGTTTGAACCGATAACGGCGTTTTCAATTTTGCCAACCTCGTCGGGAACGTAGTCAACAAAGCTATCGTAAAGGTCTTGCTTTCTCTCGCGAACGGTTTCGAGCATATCCTCAACGTCATCCTGCTCTTTCATTTTGAAAACTGCAATCTCGTCAGCAAGTGCGCCGCTTGAGCAGATCATAACGCAGTATTCCTCAATGGAATCCAAGTCAATACCGTAATATCTACGGCCGATATTGTCGTTATTAAGTTCAATAAGCTCGGTAAAACTTGTGCTGTCTTTAATTGCAGCCGCAACGTCAGCGGTGGCAGGATTTTTTTGCTCGGTTTTTCCGCACGAGCAAAGCATTGCGCTTAAACTTAACACTGCTAAAACTACTGATAAAAGCTTTTTCATAAAAATTCTCCTTTTATTCATATCTCGAAGTATGGCGGCGAACATACTCAATCCATTTTGTGTAAACACTTGAATCAAAATGTACACCGTCTGTACTTATATCGCTCGAAAGATATCCGTCCTCAGATGCAATGGCCGAATAAACATCCACGAAATACGCTTTATTTTCCTCGGCAAGCTTTAAAAGACGGTCATTGTATTCAGATATTTTCTCAATGCTCATCTGACTTGCCTTTTGTTCCTTTTCGCGAGTAATCGGCGGAATTGACTGAATATAGAAAATTGCGTCGGGATTATCGGTTTTAAGCTTATCAAAAACCTTTTGATACTGCGTAATCATTTGGTCAACACTCATCCAGTCGATGCCGTTCGTGCCGAGCATTACATAGATTTTTTTAGCGTTAAATTCCTTTACTGCTTCGGGGATGGTTACCTTATCGCCTGCTTTGTTTCTCACCGATTTTGCGGTAAGAGCGGTTTCAAGGTTTATACCCGTTGAGGCGACGACGCCTGCATTGGTGAGCGTGCCGTAAAGGTCGATACCCGTTGTGATGGAGTCACCCACAAAGACCGCGTCGGAAAAATACGCCGTTTCTCTCATTTGTGACTCGGGCAGGGGCGTTGAAAACCTTTCATCGCCTGCCACAAGCGGTTTTGACGAGGTTTTTGATGAAGCATCGTCCGACTGTGCGGGGGCTGAAGACGAAGCTTCGGGGCGGCGGGCGAGAATGTTTACGTTGGCGTCGTTACCCGAAAACAGCCAAACCACCGAAAACACAAGCGCCACAACGAGCACCGATGCAAGCAGTGAAAGACCTGTAAGCGTGCTGTTGAGCTTTACTGCGTAGGTTTTGGCTTTCTTATTAAAAAAGCTGCGTTTATCGGCCAATTTTCGCCCTCCTCTCAAAACATCATATTCTATGTCATTATAGCACCATTCAAAAGATTTGTCAATTATTGCGGTGGTTTGAAAAGGTGAGTGTCTTTTGTTAGTTTTAACCGTTTTAATAATATTACGCAAACAAAAAAACCGCCGTTTAAAACGGCGGTTGAGTTTTTAAAGATGTGCGCTTTGTAAAAATGCTTTAAGACGCTCACTTTTAGGATTATAGAAAAGCTCATTAGGCTCTCCCTGTTCGGCGATTATTCCCTCGCTCATAAATATTACCTTATCCGAAACGTCTCTTGCA
>CAZDLQ010000064.1:0-5998 GCA_964506315.1 uncultured Oscillospiraceae bacterium | reverse complement strand
AATCGTTACTATGATAGACGAGTTTGCCGATCTTATGATGACTGCGCCCGGTGACGTTGAAACCTACGTTTGCCGTCTTGCGCAAAAGGGACGCGCAGCAGGTATTCACCTTGTTATTGCAACACAGCGTCCTTCGGTTAACGTTATTACGGGTACAATTAAGGCTAACATCAACAGCCGAATTGCACTTACCGTTTCTTCACAAATCGACTCTCGTACCATTATTGACTCAAGCGGCGCTGAGGCGCTTCTCGGACGCGGTGATATGCTGTTTAAGCCCTATGGCTCGGACAGGATGCTTCGTGTCCAAGGCTGTTTTGTAAGCGAAAAGGAAATCAACGACGTTGTTTCTTACATTAAGGAAAACGAGTGCGCCGAGTACGACCAGCAGGTTATTGAGCAAATTGAGAAAAATTCAGTAGCTGACAAGGGCGGCTCTAAGGACAGCGGCGGTCTTTCAAATGATGACGGCGGCGACGAGACCGATCCCCTACTTCGCGACGCTATCGAGTGCGTTATTGAAAACGGACAGGCTTCCACCTCGCTTTTACAAAGAAAATTAAAGGTGGGTTATGCACGCGCGGCACGTCTTGTTGACGAGATGGAAGAGCGCGGAATTGTCAGCGGATATATGGGAAGCAAGCCGCGTGAGGTGCTCATCACACACGAGCAGTGGGTAGAGATGAATATGAGAGAAAGCGATTAGTATGTCAAAACTCCCACTTAAACGCAAGCTTAGCAGCATTTTAATCGTGGCAATAGTAATCGCTATTGCCACGATTTTCTTGTATAATTTTAACGCTTCGACGCTGAACGCAAAAATACAAGAGGAGTGCACCGTTACCTTTGTAGACGTAGGTCAAGGTGACTGCACGATTATTTCTTGCGGTGGAGAGCACGCTCTCATAGACGCGGGCGAAAACAACAGCATTGAAAACGTGCTTGTAAAGCTTCGCGAGCTTAACATATCACGGCTTAAATACGTCATTGGTACACACGCGCACATTGACCACATCGGTGCGCTTGACGAGGTTATACGCGAGCTTGAGGTTGAAAACGTAATACTATACGATATTCCAAGTAAGCTGTTGCCCGAGGCCGAAGGCTACGACGAGCTACTTGATGCGGTCGATGACACCGACGCGGATATTATTTGGGCAAGGGCAAAGCAGGAGTTTAGCATTGGCGGCGGCAGGCTTACAATTCTTGCGCCTACAAAGAGTCCCGACAGCCTTAACAACGCGTCAATTATATCTAAATTTGAGTATGGCGAGAGCAGTTTCCTATTCACAGGAGATGCCGAGCAGGCCGCCGAGTTATCCCTTGTAGCATCAAAAGCCGACATTAGCGCGGACGTTTTAAAGGTGGCTCACCACGGTGCCGATACCTCAAGCTGCAAGCAGTTTCTTTTAAAGGTGAGACCTAAGTGGGCTGTTATTGAGGCGGGACGGTACAACTCTAACGGGCATCCGTCGCCCGACGTGCTAACTAATTTGAGTGATATTGGCTCTAAGATACATCGCACCGATTTGTGCGGTGATATTGTAGCCTCGACTGACGGTAAGACGATTTGGTTTAGTTGTGAAAAATAAAAAGTGTATGGAGTTTTATTTCCATACACTTTTGTTTTTATTTTTCGCAAACTATTTCAAACGAGTGGGTGCGTACAAACCGCTCACCGCTTTGAAGCGACTGTATTCCCTCTTTAGTTTTAATGTTTTTGTCGGTATCGAAGCTATCGGTTATACCGCACCAGGTTTCCGCGCTAACGTAAGGAGCGTCGGGCTTAGACCAAATAAGAAGGTATTTAAAGCCTTCAAAATCAACCTTGATTTTTTGACCTGTTTTTCGGTTAAAGATGGTTAGCGTATCAAAATCAATATCCTTAAAAATCAAGGCTTCTTTTCTAATGTAGTCATAATTTAGGTGGATAACGTCCTCGTTTTCAAGAATACGAACGGTTTTCTTATTTAAAACGGGGCCGTCAGTTTGATGGGCGTCGAGAGTTACTTTTTTAGGGAAAATTATATCAAGGTCACAAATTCCGTCTTCAAAAAGGTAGCCCTCGTGGCTGCCGATTGAAAAGTACATTGTGTCCTTGCCTTTGTTTAAAACGTCGTAGCGGATTTCGAGCTTTTTATCGTTTAGAGTGTAAGTGATTTTTAGGTCGTAGTCAAAGGGATAGCTTTTGTGAGTTTGCTCGTTTGACGAGTGGATAAAGGTTACGCTGTTTTCGCTTTTTTCGAGCACCTCAAACCTTTCAAACCTTGCGTAGCCGTGGCAGTACATTTTATAGGTGTTTCCCTCGTAGATATACTCATCGTCCTTAAGCCTACTGCATATCGGAAACAAAATGGGTGACGACCTATCCCAAAACCTATCGTCGCCGGGGAAAATATATTCCTTGCCGTTTATTTTAAGACTTCTAAGCTCCGCACCCTCAAGAGAGAAGCTTGCTACACTGTTTTTGCTTTTAATCGTAACCATAACGCACCTCGCTAAGAAAAACTATACTCAGTATAGCACTAAGACCTTTAAATTGCAATAAAAAACGATGTAAAGTTTTTTCACTTTACATCGTTTTTTCTTATTTTACAAGGCCCTTTACTATGGAAGAAATGTTTTCAAGCTGCTCATCATTCAGTCGCTTCATATCGCCGATAACCGATTGCAGTTTTTGCGGATTATTAGAATCTACATCGAAAAATTCACACGGAGTAATGCCAAGATACTCACAAATAAAGAAAAAAGCCGACATAGACGGCAATGCCTTACCGCACTCAATGTTGTTGATATAGCCGGGGTTTTGACCTATAGACAAGCTCATATCTCTTGCCGATACGCCCTTTTTGTATCTTAATTGTGCCAAGCGAATAGGAAACTCTTTCTCATACATATCCAACGCCGCCTTTTTATTTAATTTTATTATATTGTATCCTATATTATGTAAAATTTTATTGGAAATATTCCGCAATTTCTATTGACATACGGGATTTAATATGATATAATGTGCCAAATATAAGAAACAAAGTGACATTCATAACACCGCCGGGCAAAAAGCCAAGCGAAGTTTTTACCCGAATTCTCTAAAAAAGCTTTTTTGTATAGAAATTTTCTATATGGGAAAACTCATATTGAATACAGGTAAAAAGGAGCAAGCGTAAATGGATTTTTTAGGTAGCAACAAAACGTTTTTTAATAGTGAGAGCAAAAAAAACGAGCCCGAAACAGCTCAAAAAAACGCGCAAAAAACGGACTGTTGTGTGTTATGCGGCGAGGAAACCGTTTACAACACGTCAACTCCGATAAGCGCGCGAAGCTTTTACGTATCGGGCTGCGGTCAGTTATGTGAAAATTGTTTCAAAAAAATGTATTTTTAGGCTCAAAATTATGCTATCAGCTAATTGATAAAGAGGCAAAAATAATATATCATTATGCAATGTGCACGGCATTTTCCCACAAGCGAGGCAAATCAATGGTTAATTTTAGCGACATCTCCACAGCAGACAAGGTTTTATACTGTATAATTTTCATGGCACTTCTTTCGATATTAACCATTTCGATCATATTTTATATAGTGGCGTGGAAACAAAATTTAAGATACGTAAAAATGGAAGTTCGCAGGGCAGGAAATGATAGTGAGAGACGGCATTGGGAGCGCGAGCTTAAAATGGTTTACTGGAGTATAATTCCCGGAATTACTGTGCGTAGACTTAAAAAACTCCGTCGCTTTTTTCAAAAGAATAAAAGCAAGCGATGACTCCTCGCTTCGTTTGCTATAATTAGGAGTTGTATCCGCAAGGATACAACTCCTGTTTTATTCGCCTACGGCGAGTGGTATTGCACCGCAGTTATATTCGGCTTTCGCCGAGTTGTATTGCCTTCGGCAGTTATAGGCAAATAAAATATCACTGAAACCACAAAGTTTCAATATCACTGTTGCCTTAAGCAATAATATCACTTCGGCGACAGTCGGAATATCACTAACACTTGTCCTTTTATACCCAATATGGTATAATGATTTTAAGGTGGTGATACAATGTCACAATCTCAAAAAATGAGAAAAGCATTGAATAAATATGTTATACCAAATCTTACCGAAAAAGGATTTGTCGGTAAATATCCGCATTATAAGAAAATATATGATGATAGAATTGAGTTGTTGGTTTTTGATACTAATAAATGGGGTAACTCATTTACTGTTGGAATATCCACAATTTTTTTACCGGAATCAAAAAGGAATAGCAACTGTTATACAAGCAGTTTTGAAAAAATAGAAGATGCAACGGTTTGGAGTACAAATTTGCGCTACAGCTTAAAAGGTATGTACGATGGTTGGTTTTATTACACGGATGTATACAAACAAAAAATCGGTTTTTTAACGATTTATAACGCTGTTAGTGAAACTAAAGCAAAGGATTATATCCCTGCAAAAAATGAAGTGTTGGTTCAAAAAGTAGATGATGACATTTATCGCAAAGTGTGTGAGGAAGTAAACCGGCAAATGGACAAAGCATTCAAGTGGTGGGATGCTTTTAATAAAAACAATAGAATTAAAATGAAATTGTTAGAGTTTGGGAATTAATTGATTTGAGTCAATGAAAGGGTTTTAGCTTCTCCAAACAAGCAAAAATTGTGCCGCACATTTTCCCTGCTTGTTACGGTACAAGAAAAAAATAGAAGCTGTGTAGAATTTTTCTACACGGCTTTTTTTACTGTCCTTCAGCGTATAACTCTTATAATAAGGTCTTTTTTTCGTGCGGTTGCTTTAGCTGTATTTGACAAAACAGCAAAAATAGTATATTATACAATAAGCACGGCATTTTCAAAAAGTGAGGCAAAGTAATGTTTAATTTTAACAACTCATCAGCAGCGGACAAAATTTTATACTGTATAATTTTTATGGCCATTCTTGGTCTAATAGCCGTTGGTATTGTATTTTATTTTAAATCCTGGCGCCGAAGGATAAAATACGTGAAAATTGAGATACACCGCTCAAGAAACGATAGAGAGAGGCGGCATTGGGAGCGCGAGCTTAAAATGGCTTATTGGAGCATAATACCATTCGTTACTGTTCGAAGACTAAAGAAAATCCGCAAATTTTTCCTAAAAAACAAAGAGAATAAATAATTTTTGTCACACTTTTTCTTATATGAGATTAAAAAAACCTTGTCTTACGACAAGGTTTTTTTGCTTTTTTGCCTTTGCTGTATTCTTTTCCAGCTTATATATCCGTAAATATCATTAAACAAAAATGCCACAAAGCACACCACGACCGAGATATACGAGCGCTCCGTTAGGCTTGCAAGTATCCACAGGGCGATCAGCACAACATCATTTGCGGCGTAGGCCAAGGCAAAGTAAGGGCTTCTTCTAAAGGTTAGATATGCCGCAATAAAGCTTGTTGTGACCGAGATGGTGCTAAGGGCTAAATTTGCGGTGTTAAAGTATGCAAGGATAAAATAAAACAAAACTGTAACGACTACGGCGGCAAGGCACATTAGGGCGGTTTCTTTTTTGCCGATGGAGTTTACCTCAACCTCCGCCCTATTGCCCTTAAACGGGTTTCTAAGCTAAGAAACAAGCGCAAAAATTGCCATTGGCATTGTCATACCGAGATATGTTATCATTTCGCCGTAATACGCAAAGGATAGGGATATTATGCCGTAAAGCAGGCTAAAGACAACCATTAGAACCTGTCCGATGGGGTTGCCCTTGGCGTTGAAAATAAGCGAGGTGGTGCCAAGGATTGAGGCAGTCAGCGTAATATAATTTTCGCGGTCAAAAATGCAAAATGAGGTTATTATTAAAAGGACACAAACGCTCCAAAGCAGCGCTTCGGTTTGGGAAAAATAGTTTAGCAGTTGTTTTAGCTTCATAAGTCCCCCTACAAAAAAACAAGCACTCGCTACACATCTTCAAAGACCTAACGATGTGCAAACGAATGCTAAAAGCAATTCTCTACCCGGTGGCAGTTTAAACTTTATTCACCTTATTA
>CAZDLQ010000063.1:0-6021 GCA_964506315.1 uncultured Oscillospiraceae bacterium | reverse complement strand
GGACTTTACAAGGTGAGGGTAGCAGGCCTTCATATAATAAAAGGTTGCGTAAAGACCCGAATACATAGCAAGATTAAACTGTTCGGTGGTGTGCTCGGAGAGGGGAACGCCCGATGCGGAAGCCTGCGCGTTGTTAATAAGCACGTCAATGCTTCCAAAAGCCTCGATGGTTTTGTTTACAACGTCGTTTGCAACTGCTTCGTTGTCGGCGTCGGGGTTGATATCGGCCGCAAAGGTTAAAACCTTTACACCGTATAAACGCTCAAGCTCTTCCTTTGCATCGTCAAGCTTTGCAACGTTTCTACCCGTAATAACGATGTTTGCGCCCTCTTTAGCGTAAGCGGTAGCAATACCGTAACCGATTGAGCCGCAACGGCCGTCACTTAAAACGGCACGGCCTGCACCGGTGATTATAACTGTTTTTCCTTCAAAAAATCCCATAACGATTCTCCAATCTTTATAAATTTGTATAGGTAAAATATAACACATTGTTAAAAATATGTCAAGGAGATACGGCGTAATATAAAAATATTTTAGAAATGGCCGTAATGCTTGACATAACGCAAGTTTTACTATAAAATTATGTGTATCACATTTATTCTAAAAAAGTAATAAAATGGTGTATAAATAGTATGCACCGGAGGTTTTAAATGATTTGCAATAATATTTTAGAGGCAATGGGCAATACGCCGCTTATCAGGCTTAATAAGTTAACCGATGCTGATTCCGCTCAAATTTTGGTGAAATATGAGGGACTTAACGTCGGCGGCTCTATTAAGACAAGAACGGCTTATAATATGCTTCTTGATGCCGAGCAAAAGGGACTTATAAACGAAAATACAATAGTTGTCGAGCCTACAAGCGGCAATCAGGGAATCGGCCTTTCTCTTGTTGGTGCCGTTAAGGGCTATAAAACAAAAATTATAATGCCCGATTCGGTAAGTGAAGAGAGAAGAAAACTTGTTGAGCATTATGGCGCCGAGGTTATCTACGTTCACGATGCAGGCGATATCGGTAAATGTATTGATGAGTGCCTTAAGTTAGCACTTAAAATGCAGGAAGAAGACCCCAACGTTTTTGTTCCGCAACAGTTTACAAACCCTGCTAACTTGCAGGCTCAAAGAGAGCAAACCGCTAAGGAAATAATCGAGCAGGCAAATATGGAAATTCACGGATTTTGCTCGGGAATTGGTACGGGCGGCACAATTACGGGCATAGGCGAGATTTTAAAACAGCATAACCCCGATATTACCATTTGGGCGGTCGAGCCCGAGCATGCCGCAATTTTGTCGGGCGGTTCTATCGGTACACATATCCAAATGGGACTTGGTGACGGCCTTATCCCCGAAATATTAAACCAAAACATATATAGCGATATTTGCATTATAAAAGACGAGGAAGCCATTGAAACCGCAAAACGCCTTGCTTGTGAAGAGGGTATAATGTGCGGTATCTCAAGCGGAACCAACGTTGCGGCGGCAATTAAGCTTGCTAAAAAGTTAGGCCCTGGGAAAACCGTTGTAACCGTGCTTCCCGATACTGCGGAAAGATATTTCTCAACTCCGCTTTTTGACTGATTTAAAACAAAATCAAAGCTAAAACCACAGTTAAAATAAACTGTGGTTTTTTGTTTGCAAAAACTTTACATATCACAATTAAAATGGTATAATGTAGTGTATTTTAAATTTAAAAGTGAAAGGAAGATTAAATTGAATTTCAGCACTAACAGCACATTTCTTTATATCGTTGCGGCTGTTGTAATTCTTTTTGTACTTGCACAGTCGGTGTTCTTTCTTGTAAGAGCTTATAATCGCGGAAAAAAGCTCGGTATAGAAAAGAAAAAATTAAATAAAACAATAGTTTCAACCGCGGTGTTTACCGTTGCGCCTGCTATTTCCATTTTGCTTGGCGTGGTAACTCTTTCAAAATTCCTCGGTATTCCTTTGCCTTGGATTAGAATGAGCGTCATCGGAGCTATTACCTATGAGCTTCCTGCCGCAACATCAACCGCTAACGCATTTGGAATTTCGCTTTCGGAAATAATAACCGATCCCAAAATTTACACTGCAATTGCTTGGGTTATGACCCTTGGAATTATGCCCAGCATTATCCTGCCGCCGATTTTAATGAAGAAAATTCAAGGCGGAATGATAAAAATTAAAAATAAGGATAGTAAGTGGGGAGATATATTCCTGACAGCTATGTTCCTTGGTATGATCTCGGCCTTTTTAGGAATGGTTTTTGCCGACGTAAGAAGCGGTCTTGCAGGTTGGATTCCCATTTTCGTGCTTCTCGTTTCGGCGGCTCTTATGGGCATTTGCGGTATTCTTATCCGTAAATGTAATATGAAATGGCTTGAAACCTATGCAATGTCAATTAGTATGGTGGGCGGAATGATTTTCGCTTGCATCATAACTCCTATTATAGGTTAAGGGGGGTAAAGCAAATGAACGATTATATGAAACAAACCGATAGATACGGTAAAATTTGGATTTGGACTGCGGCACTTGTCATTCTTATGGTTCCCGTTGCCGCTTGCGTTTATTATAATGCTTGGCCTGAAATTTCGGGCGTGTTAAAGGGCCTTTTGGGCGTTGCCCCAATCTTTTGGACAGTTGGAGTTATAGAAGTTATCACATACACTCCTATGCTTGGTACGGGCGGAACTTATCTTTCCTTTGTAACAGGTAACGTAACAAGCATCAAGGCTCCGAGCGCCTTAAATGCTATGGAAAATGCCGACGTAAAGCCTGGAACCGAAGAGGGCGAGGTAATTTCAACAATAGCAATTGCAACAAGCTCTATTGTAACAACAATTGTTGTTGCGGTAGGTGTTTTGCTTCTCTCGTTTATTGCTCCCGTTTTGGAGCAGCCTGCACTTAAGCCTGCTTTTGATAACATTCTCCCGTCCCTTTTTGGTGGTCTTGGCGTTGTTTACATTAGCAAAAACTGGAAAATCTCAATTGCACCGCTTGCATTTATGATAGTTTTATTCTTACTCGTTCCTTCGCTTGCAGGCTCGGTTGGTGTGCTTGTTCCCGTTGGCGTTATCATCGCACTTATCGCCGCAAGAATTATGTATAAAAAGGGTGTAATTTAATGATTTATTGGTACGCTTTATGCGGTATAATTGTACTGCTTTTGGCCGTTGTTATTATCCGCGCACTTGCCTTTAATCCCAAACCGCTTGATAGGGTAGAGGCGCAGGAAATCAGCCTTGATAAAGAAAAAATCATACGTGATATGTCGGATATGATAAAATGCAAGACGGTTTCGTATAAGGACCATTCCCTTGAGGATGAGCAGGAGTTTGAAAAATTCAGAAACCTTTTAAAAGAAAGATTTCCTCTTGTTCATTCAAGCTGCTCGCTTGAGCATATAGGTAGAAACGGTCTTCTTTATAAGCTCGCAGGAGAAAGCGACAAAAAACCGTCGGTTTGTATGGCGCATTATGACGTAGTGCCTGTAAATGAGGACGGCTGGGAAAAGGATCCCTTTGGCGCTGAGATTGAAAACGACACCCTTTGGGGTAGAGGCACAATTGATACCAAGGGAACGCTTTGTTCTATATTTGAGGCGCTTGAACAGCTGCTTAAAGATGGCTTTAAACCTAAAAACGACCTGTATTTGTCCTTTTCGGGCGAAGAGGAAATTATGGGCGATAGCTGTCCCGATATTGTAAGCTATTTTGAGCAAAACGGCATCACCCCTGCGCTTGTTTTAGATGAAGGCGGCGCGATAGTCAGCAACGTTTTCCCCGGTGTAAAAAATGAGTGCGCAATGGTTGGTGTTGCCGAAAAGGGTAGCATCAATTTAAAATTTTCAATGCAGTCGGAGGGTGGACATTCCTCAACACCGCCCGTTCACACAATTTTGGGTAAGCTTAGCCGCGCAGTAACAAAAATTGAAGCAAAACCGTTTAAATTTCAGCTTACACCGCCTGTAAAGGAAATGTTTGATATACTCGGTAGACACTCAATTTTTGCCCTTAAAATCGTGTTTGCAAATCTTTGGCTTTTCTCGCCTGTGCTTAACCTTATTTGTAAGAAAAGCGGCGGTGAGCTTAACGCATTGGTTCGCACAACGACGGCGGTTACTCGTATGCAGGGGAGTGACGCTTATAATGTTTTACCGCCCAAGGCAAGCTTTGGCGTAAACGTTCGCCTTTTAGGTCGCGATAGCGTAGAGTCCACAGTTGAGCATTTCAAAAAAGTTATTAAAAACGATAAAATTGATATTGAGGTTATTGATACAAATAGCCCCTCAATATATTCTCAAACGGGCTGTGAAGCGTGGGATACCGTTCAGTCGGCCATTCGTAAGACCTGGCCCGAGGCAATCGTTAGCCCGTATCTTATGATGGCCTGCAGTGATTCGCGTCATTATTGCCGCATAACCGACAAGGTATACCGTTTTTGTCCGATGCGCCTTTCAAAAGAGGAAAGGGCAATGATTCACGGAAATAACGAAAGACTACCTCTTGAAACCCTGTTTAAAACGGTTGAATTTTACGTAACGTTTATTAAGAGCTTATAAGATGGTGACAAAATTGAGTAAAAATCTAAAAGGAAATATAATGCTTGTGGCGGCCGCTATGGTTTGGGGCGTTTCGTTTGTAATGCAAGACCTTGCAACCGAGATACTCTCTACCTTTGCCATTAACGGTATACGTTCTTTAATCGGCGCGCTTATGCTGTTTTTCCTAAGCCTTGTAATGTCTAAAAAGAGCGGTAGACCGCTGCTTGAAAAAACAAAAAAACAACGCACCGATTTAATAGTGAGCGGCGTTTTGTGCGGAATTTTTCTTTGCATCGCAACAAACTTTCAGCAGTTCGGTATAGGAGCATATCCTGCCGAAGCCGCGGCCTCGGGTAGAACGGGATTTTTAACCGCACTGTACGTTATTTTGGTTCCCGTTTTTGGCTTGTTCCTTAAGAAAAAGCTTAATTTAAGTGTGTGGATCGGCGTTTTGCTTGCCCTTGTCGGAATGGCACTTTTGTGCTTTAGCGGCGGCTTTTCGGGCATATACGTTGGTGATATATTTGTGGTTTGCTGTGCTATCGCTTTTGCACTTCAAATTATGTGCGTTGATAAATATGCCGATAGGGTAGACGGCGTAAAGCTTTCTATGATTCAGTTCTTGGTGTGCGGCGTGCTTTCGCTTGTGCTTATGTTTATTTTTGAAGACGTAAAAGGCGAGAGTGTAATAAAGGCACTCCCGTATATTTTGTATCTTGGAATAATGTCCAGCGGTGTTGGATATACCTTCCAAATCATTGGTCAGCAGTATTCAAAAAATCCCACAGTTGCTTCAATTTTAATGAGCCTTGAGTCAGTTTTTGCGGCAATAAGCGGCGCAATACTTGTGGGCGAAAGAATGAGCGTGAGAGAAATTGTAGGCTGCCTTGTTATGTTTGCGGCTATAGTTTTTGCGCAACTTCCGCCATTTTCTTTAAGAAAATCGCAAAAAATGGAAAAATAGCGCTTATTGTGTATTGATTTATTGAATTAAAAGTTTTATAATACCTATATGTAGTGTATTTTTTGCATTAGCAAAAAAGAAAGGACCAATTTGTTATGAAAATTATTTATAAAGACGGAACTGTGGGAGAATGCCCACAAGAAAAAGAGCTTGAGGTTATCCGTCACACAGCGGCTCATATTATGGCTCAGGCAATTAGTAGACTTTATCCCCATGCCGATTTCGGCTACGGTCCCGCTACCGAAAAGGGATTTTTCTATGATGTTGACCTCGGTGACACTAAGCTTACCGACGAAGACCTTTTAAAAATTGAAAATGAAATGAAAAAAATAGTGAAGGAAAACCTTCCTGTTAAGCCTTATATTCTTCCTCGCGAAGAGGCTATCGCTCACATGGAAGAGCGCGGCGAGAAATATAAGGTTGAGCATATCGGTGACCTTGATCCTGATGCTGAAATCAGCTTCTATAAGCAAGGTGACTACGTAGATATGTGTATCGGACCTCACCTTTGCTATACAAAAGCACTTAAGGCATTTAAG
>CAZDLQ010000062.1:0-6056 GCA_964506315.1 uncultured Oscillospiraceae bacterium | reverse complement strand
AAAGTTTTTATTGTTTTTTGAGCAGTGTGGGTTTATAATAATTATAATGTTTTTGCTTATATACTCTTGAAAGAAGATGATTTTATGATAAAAGTAGGCATATTTGGATACGGCAATTTAGGTCGCGGCGTTGAATGTGCAGTTAAGCAGGCACCCGATATGGAGCTTGTCGCCGTTTTTACAAGAAGAAATCCCGAGTCGATTTCTCCGCTTACCAAAACCGCCAAGGTGATGCGTGCGAGTGACGTTCTTTCTATGAAAGACGAAATTGACGTTTTAATTCTTTGCGGCGGAAGCGCTACCGACCTGCCCGTACAAACTCCCGAGCTTGCCGAGCATTTTAACGTAATTGACAGCTTTGACACCCACGCCAAAATTCCCGAGCATTTTGAAAATGTTGATGCACAGGCTAAAAAAGGCGGCAAGGTTGCGATTATTTCAGCAGGTTGGGACCCCGGTATGTTTTCACTTAACCGTCTTTACGCTTCGGCAGTTCTCCCTTGTGGCAGTGATTACACATTCTGGGGCAAAGGCGTGAGCCAAGGACATTCCGATGCTATCAGGAGAATAGACGGTGTTGTTGATGCAAGGCAGTACACCGTGCCTATTGATGCGGCGCTTGATGCCGTTAGAAGCGGCTCAAATCCCGCACTTACAACAAGAGAAAAGCACAAAAGAGAGTGCTTTGTTGTGGTAGAGGACGGCGCTGACAAAGAGAAAATTGAGCGCGAAATTGTTACAATGCCCAATTATTTTGCCGATTACGACACAAGCGTTACCTTTATTTCAATTGACGAGATGAAGAGAGATCACAGTTCACTTCCCCACGGTGGCTTTGTAATTCGAAGCGGAAAAACGGGTTGGGACTGCGAAAACTCGCACATTATTGAGTACAGCTTAAAGCTTGATTCTAATCCCGAGTTTACTGCAAGCGTTATCGTAGCTTATGCGCGCGCTGCAGTAAGGCTTTATGGTAAAAATGATTTTGGCTGCAAGACTGTGTTCGACATAGCTCCTGCGCTTTTACACGTAAAGGACGCCAAAACGCTTTACAAGGAAATGCTGTAAATCCCTCCGTCTTTTGCTACGCAAAATCCACCTCCCTTTACAAGGGAGGCTTTTTGTTTTTTCGCGCCTCTACGCCGCACTATTTATACGTATAAATGATACAAAAAAAGCCAGCCAATTTAATTTGGCTGACTTTTTTGTTGCTCAAACTTTTTACGCAAATAATACTGTCTTTGATATTCGCGGATCTTATCGCGATTTTTTTCGCGCCACTCTTTTTGACGCTGTCGCAAATGCTCTTTATTTTTTAGTCCGTAAATTTTATTTTTCTCTAAAATTTTCTCACGGTTTTTCTCAAAATACTCCCTATCGTAAGCACTTTTTCTTTCACGGTTTTGCAGTCTGTATTTTACAAGTCTACTTCTATTCAAATCATAATACGCCCTTGCGTAAGCCTTGGTGCTATTTTTATTCTCGGTCCTATATTCCTCTTTTCTTTTTTTAGCAAGCGGTGACAATTTTCGTCGCTTTTTATCACTTCTTTGCTCTATAATATTGTCATCAATGCCCTGCGAAGCTGTGAAATCCGCATGAACTAAGCTATCATTTATGCAGTCGTCAAATTTACAGTCAAAGCAGTTCATATCACAAATAAATTTTGCACACATTTTGCATTCCCCTTACCGCATTTATACCTTCATCTTTCTTTACATTTTGCAAAACCTATGCTTATATTTTATACGTATTTTTGCATTTTGTCAATACTTTTTTAAATTTTTCTTGACATTTTGCAAAGTTTATGGTATTATGTCGAAAGAGTAGAAAAATTGTCGAAAGGTGGCATTTAGATGCTTAGATTGAGAACTCTTCGCAAAAGCAGGAAATTATCCTTAAGGGAGTTAGGCGAGCTTTTAGGTGTTGCGGAAAGCACCGTTTCCCTTTATGAAAGCGGAAAGCGCGAGGCTCCCTACGTTGTGCTTCAAAAGTTATCGGAGATTTTTTGTGTATCAATAGATTATTTGCTTGAAAACGGCGAGGCGAAAAATGAAAATTGCCTGCAAATTCCGATTTTGGACTCGGTAAGTCTTCAGTCGGGCGAGGTTGAATACAATTACAGCGGCGAAAGCGCCCAAATTGAGCTTGGTGACATTGATAATTTTTTCTTTTATAAGGTACACGACAGTAGTATGGGGCCGCAAATTTCGCAGGGTGACACAGCGGTTATAAAAAAGCAAAACGAGATCGAAAGCGGCGACATAGCGGCGGTTATTCACAAAAACAGTCCCATTATTTTGCGCAGGGTTATCATAGAAAATCAAATGATCGTTTTAGAGGCGTTTGACCACTCGGTAAGCAGTGTTTTTATAGGTAGCATCGACGAGCTCACAATCTTGGGCAAGGTTGTGCAAACGATTAAAAAATGGTAAAAAATTACGGAGAAATTACAAGTAATTTCTCCGTTTTATTTTGTTCTTAAACCTTATACTATTATTGGAGGTGCTCACGATGCCAAAAAGGAAAAAGAAAACTCGCGCCTCGGCAATGAATATGCTAAGGCTTGTGCAAAACAAAACCGATACACCGGCTGTTTTAAAGAAACACGTATCGAATATAAACTCCCTAAAGGCAAGAAAATGGGTTGAGGAAATAGAGCTTTGATGAAATAAACCGTTATAGATTTAAACACACAAAGCATAAAAAGGCTAAAAAAACACCTTCCGACGCGGGCCAAGTGCCTGCGTCGTTTATTTTTGTTTTGTAAAGCTCGCGTAGGTTTTAAAGGTATTATCGCGCGGCTCGGTATGCACGATTACTCTCGGCTTTTGCATTACAACGGTTGCGTTATCGGGAACGTCATCCACCACGACGCAGTTGGCACCAACTCTTACGTTATTGCCGATTTTGATGCCGCCGATAATTTTGGCGCCCGCGCCGATATACACGTTATCCCCTATTTGCGGCGAGCCGATGTGGCGGCTTCCTTCGGCGGTGTTTGAGCCTATCGTTACCTGATGAAAAATAGTGCAGTTTTTGCCGATGGTCGCGCCTGCCGAGATTAAAATGCCATTCATTCCGTGAGGGAAGGTAATTCTACCGCCGCCGATTTTGGTTTGTTCCTCGATGGAAGCGTTATTACGGTAGCAAATTCTTGAGCAGCAAAATCTATGATACCTTTTTAAAAGCGGATTTTTCGTTTTCGAAAGCTTATCTCTATGCTTCCAAAACTCATTATAATCGGGTCCTATAAGAAGTCCTCTAAGTGACATTTATTTTCCTCCATTTTCGTTGTTCTCGCTGTAAATTACGTAATTTTCGCCAAAAGCTCTTATGAGAAGCTCTCTTTTTTCCTTTGGCGTATCTCTATAAATTGTTCTCTCTTTTTCGCTTGGTTCGGGAAGATACTCTCCCCCGTCCTGCTTTTTGGCGTTTTGCCAAAGCGTTTTTAGATTTGAAAGGGTGGCTTTTGCAACCTTTTCGGCTGAAGAGGCAATTTTCTTTTGAAGCGATTCATAGTTTTCGTTTTGGTCAAGTGCGAAGGTATCGGCAAAAAGAATATCGCCCTCATCGATTTTAGCGGCGAGCTTATGGGCGGTGACGCCCCAGGTCTTGTCCCCTCTTAAAATTGCCCAAGGCATAGGCCAAGGTCCGCGGCCTTTTGGCAGTGGCGAAGGGTGGATATTTACCGCCGTGACGTTTACGCTTTCTATGGGTATTCTATAGGCGTAGCCTGCGCAAAAGACAAGCTCGCAGCCGTTTTCATTCACCTGTTTTGATAACTCTTTCGAGGTGATTTTCTCGGTAGTAAACTCAATATTTTTTTCAAGCGCGAGGGCGCGTATTTTATCGTTAAAGTCAAAAATGCCGTCCGACTCAAAGCTATAGATTTTTAAAATTTCGTAGTTTGGGTTGTCTAAAACAGCCTTAAGGCAGGGCAAAAACGCGTCATAGCCGAAGTATATTACTTTCACAAAATCTTACCTTTCTTATTTATGATAATAGTATACCACATATTATTTTTCAATGCAAACCTATTAAAAAACCGTTTAAAAAATGTAAAAATTTTACAAATCTCAAAAATACATCTTGAATATCTTTTTGGGATATGCTATCATAAATAAAACGCAAGATCACTTGCGGTGGAACTTTTAGAAAGGACTGTTTTTATGGTATTTGAAAAAATTCAAAAAATTCTCGCCGAGCTTCTTTCAATTGACGAGAACACAATCACAATGGATTCTTTGATTATTGACGAGCTTGGTGCTGATTCACTTGATCTTGTTGACGCACTCGTTACTATCAACGATGAGTTTGGTGTAGACGTTCCCGATGACGAGGTTGAAAATCTCCGTTCGGTTGGCGACGTTGTAAAGTACATTGAAGCTAATATGTAAGGCTTTAAACCGGTGGCTGATGCGTTTGCAGCAGCCACCTTTTTTATTTTAAATTTTTAGCGTTAAATCTTAAAGTTTGTATTGAAATAAATATAAAATGTGCTATAATATAGTGGATAATGTTCATTTTTAAAATAATAATGAATTCGGAGAGATTTTATGTATTGTAAAAATTGCGGCAAACCGATTTTCGAGGGCGCGGTTTTTTGCCCTCATTGCGGCGTTTCGCTTGCTACAAACACACGTCCCGAGCCTGTGCCTGTTGTGTTACCTCAGGACGATGCGGAAAGCAAGTCTCAGGGCAGTTTTTGGTCACAATCGGACAGTGCGAGCGACTCAAGTGCGGGCGCATTTACACCGCCGCCTCCGCCTCCGCCACCTATGCCGCCATACATACCCGATAGCAGCATAAAGCAGGAAAACGGTAAAGAAGGCTTCGCCATAGCATCCTTAGTGCTTGGTATTTTAGGAGTTTTTTCGTCTTCCTTTGGACTTACGTCCATACTTGCCATTATTTTTGGTGCTTTAGGTAAAAGCTCTAAAAAGCAGGGCTTGGCTAAGGCAGGGCTTATACTTGGAATTATCGGTTTAGTTTTAGCGGTGCTTTCAGCGATAGCAGTTGTAGTGCGATTTTTTACCGGTGGTTTTTTATCAGGCAGTAGCTTTTTTGAGGAATTTTTAAATGAGTTCGCAGGCGAAGGATTGTATTTTTAAATTTAGTAAACATAGAAGAATATAAAGCAAACAAGAGAGGATTTTCAACGTGAACAAGGAACTTTCAAAGGTTTATGACCCCCAGTCAGTTGAGTCAAGAATTTATGATTTTTGGATCAAGGGCGGTTATTTTCATACCAAAATTGACAAAACAAAGAAACCCTACACAATAGTTATGCCCCCACCCAACATTACGGGTCAGCTTCACATGGGACACGCGCTTGACAACACCTTGCAGGACATTCTTATTCGTTTTAGAAGAATGCAGGGCTACTGTGCGCTTTGGGTTCCCGGAACCGACCACGCTTCTATTGCAACCGAGGCTAAAATTGTTGAGGCTATGCGCAAAGAGGGACTTACCAAGGAAGGCATTGGTCGTGAGGAATTTTTAAAACGCGCGTGGGAGTGGAAAAAGACCTACGGCGGCAGGATTACCGAACAGCTTCGCCGAATCGGTTCTTCTTGCGACTGGGACCGCGAGCGCTTTACAATGGACGAAGGCTGCAGCAAGGCCGTTTTAGAGGTATTTTGCAAGCTTTACGAAAAGGGTCTCATTTACAGGGGCGAGAGAATTATCAACTGGTGTCCGCACTGCAAAACCTCAATTTCGGACGCTGAGGTTGAGTACGAAAATCAGGCAGGTCATTTTTGGCATTTACGCTATCCCCTTTCGGACGGCAGCGGCTACGTAGAGCTTGCTACCACCCGTCCCGAAACCATGCTTGGTGATACCGCTATTGCAGTTAATCCTAACGATGAAAGATACAAGGCTATTGTTGGCAAAACCGTTATTCTTCCTCTTGTTAACAAGGAAATTCCCGTTGTTGCCGACGATTACGTTGAGATGGATTTCGGAACAGGTGTTGTTAAGATTACACCTGCACACGACCCCAACGACTTTGAGGTTGGTTTAAGACACAACCTTGAGGTTATCAACGTTAT